>PFEG01000037.1:15034-15710 GCA_002793885.1 Candidatus Saccharibacteria bacterium CG10_big_fil_rev_8_21_14_0_10_47_8 | reverse complement strand
CGCCCCCCTGTGTACGAAACATATGAGCATACCAGGTCTTATGGTTTACAACTACCCTGCCACCGGATAGCCACATCTTACAGGCAACCTCTATACCCTGCGACCCCCACGTACCGAGCGATTCATCACATAGATTCAACCGATGGTACATATCCCTAGTAACCATAAAACAGGAACCTTGCAGCGACATGGTTTCAGTAAGATCGCCATGGCCCTCTTTGCGCTTCTTGAACTCGCCGAAATACTCAAACTTTGGTTGAGTATCAAAAGCGTATGCCGTACTCTGCGGGCTTTTCTTGCCTTCCCAAATCAATACGCGATTCATTTTCCCTTTGCACTTGTCACACTTCTCTGGCGTAGGCCCCTGATACTTCCGATGTCCGCAACTGGTGCATACCCAATCAAAGGCATGGAGATTCTTCATAATCGGGACTACACACCAATCATCTTGCATATCGGCTATCAACTTACGGTCAAATCCTTTATCGAAAGAGCAATGAGCATCGACCTTCATAATATATTTAGCTCTTGATATAGACGCTGCTGCGTTACAGGCCGCCCTTTGCCCGACGATTTCAGGGAAATAGATAACTGTTATCCTGTCGTTCTGTTTGATAGGCGGTTCCGCCCATTGCCCGTCAAGAGCGACAATAATTTCAGTATCGGCTTCTACAGC
>PFEG01000037.1:8382-14984 GCA_002793885.1 Candidatus Saccharibacteria bacterium CG10_big_fil_rev_8_21_14_0_10_47_8 | reverse complement strand
GAATTAAAATAGACAGGTCATAGCTGTTCATAACTTTACCCAAAACCATGAGGATGCCGCGGGCCGTTCATCCAATATAAACCATGGCTTAATCCGCTTAGCGTTAGTATAGGAGGATATAACGTCCTTAACGTCGTTTGTGTACCTGCCAGAATTCCGGCGAAAGTCGTGTCCGGCAATAATACCGCCTTTTCTGACTTTCGGCATCCATTTGACTATATCATTGGCAACGTAGAAAAACTCGTGGTTGCCATCAATGTAAACAAAGTCTAAACTCTCATCCTTAAATTGTTTACAGGCATTATCGCTGAAATCCCGAATAATTTTATGCTTGTATGGAACCAGCCTGGCTTTAGTTTCCTTAAAGAACCCATCAAGTTTTGGCTGGCTGATGTGTTCGCGGTAATCCGGGTAGGCTTTCCACGGATCAATGCAGTACAAGGTCATTTTAGGGTTGGCCTGGCAAAGAGTCTTGGCATATACACCTTGTTCTACGCCAATTTCAGCCCCTTTGATGAAGCCAAGCTCAGCAAATAATCCGGCAAGGTCTTTATCCCGTGTCCCATTAAGGACAATGGGCGGCTTAGCGTCTAGGTCGAGGTCGTATTTTTTGGCAATATGGTCCAGCGTCATATACTATTCCAAAATCCGGTTATTATCCGTTCCCAATTAAACCGCTGGGCCGCTTCCCGACGTTCAGTCTCGGTAACCGGCCTGGCGCCTGATTTGAAAAGTTTTTCCAGATTGTTTATCACTTCGTCCCGTGGTGTTTCGGGTATAAATTCCGCCAGTCCATCAAACCATTGTCGATAATGCGGCCTGTCAAAACAAATCGGCCGAGCGCCGCACATCAGGCCCTCTACAACAGGCAGCTCAAAGCCCTCGACACGCCGCAGGCCAGACACGAACTCACACTTCGAATACATTTCGGCTAGTTCCTTATCAGTTATCCCACTCTTACAGACCACATGCGGCTGATGTAACTCTGGGCCAAGGTAAAATACCGACCGGTTTACCCGCTGCGCCGCCAAAACCACTTCCCTAACACTTTCTGTCAAATAAGAGTGGCTGTTGGTCATCATAATGTACTTTTTCTTTAGTTTGCCGGGCTTAAAAATCTTTTCTACCCCTAGTGCAGAGTGATAAAAAGAAAAGTCTGCTTTTTCCCCATCCTCAGCACACAGAGCCTTAAGATCATAATAACTCCAGACTACCTCAGCTCCCCGCCAGAGAGGCAACCAACCCTTCGTTGAGGGTCTTAGGGTGCTCCTTAAGGCATACTGGACTACGGCGTATCTTTTAAGCCCTTTGGCCTTGCTTGTGACCTGATCCTGGCGGCCTATAACATGCAAAATAACCAAATCGGCGTTAGCCTCATCCGTGATCTGCACGTGAGCCGGCTTATATTTAGCTAGGGCATCTGCGACCCTTTGGATCGCCCTGTTGCCTCGTGGCGGTGACATAGAAACTTTTAAGCCATAGTTCATTTCACAAACCACCAAGATACTTCACCGTGATCGACAGCCTTATCTGTCAAATTGAGCTTGAGGCCGTGAACTTTAACATATATATCAACCGCCTCAATGACACCCGAGTTGCGAAAATTATAATAGTCATGCCCGGAGACAATCCCGCCTTTTTTGACTTTTTTGCTCCACTCAATAATGTCCTGCATTACAAAATCAAAATCGTGGTTAGCATCGATATAAACAAAATCTAAGGCTTCGTCCTCAAAACCTAAAACAGCGTCCATACTCACCTTTTTTATGAAGGTAACTTTGTAAGAAGCCAGTCTTTCTTTTGCTAGTTCGTAATTGCCGCTGTGCCGCTCTTTAGAGCCGCCACGGGAGTTACCTTTTGATATATCCCACGGGTCCACACAGAATAATTTCAGCCCAGGGATGGCTTTACAGAGATCCTTGGAGAAACGCCCATCAGCCACACCGATTTCAGCTCCGACTTTAAAGCCAAGTTCGTTAAAGTATTTGGCGAGATTATAGCGTCTTTTGATATTCATCGTTTTACCCAGAACCATGACGACGCTTCCTTTTTTTCTTTTAGTATGAACCATGGGTTGATTTTTTTGGCGTACGTATAGGCTGAAATGACATCTTTAACATCGTAATCACGCTTACCGGGATTATCGCTGAAGTCGTGGCCGGCGACTACCCCGCCAACTCTAACTTTTGGCAGCCAGTGGCGTAAGTCAGCAACCACATGGGAATACTCATGATTGCCGTCTACATAAAGGAAATCCAGCCCACCATCGTCGAATAATTTATGGGCATCACTGCTGAAGCCTTTGATTAACTGATGGTTATATGGCTTTAATCTTTTCTTTGTTTGCTTATATAGCCAATCAAGCTTCTGCTGATTGACATGTTCCCTATATCCTGGGTAGGCTTCCCAAGGGTCAACGCAGTATAGTTTAAAATTAGGACACCGGCGTAAGATCGCTTTAGCGTAAATGCCTCTTTCGGTGCCTATTTCAACACCCTTTTTAAATTCCAATTCATTTATAAGCATCGGGAAGAACTCATAGCGCGAGCCGGCTATTTCATAGGGAGGTTTGCCCTCAAATGACCCATTAAGCACTGATGCGTTCATAAAATCCTCATAGTCTTGCTCCTACTTTGCAAGATGTCTTTGACGATGCGGACAGGTAACTCCTCATTTCGAGCCGGGATTTAAGATGTTTTGTCGGTAAGCCATTGCTCGTTCCTCGCCAGCAGGGCCTTGATAAGTTGCGGCTTATAACCCAGTGACTCAGCCCAAGCAGCCCAACTGTAAACATCTTTAGGAATACATTTGGAGCTAAATCCCCGTTTTTCTGGATATACAAAACTAACATCTGTCTTATCAGTATTAATATACTTTTTTGCCGGGTCGTGGACTAGAGCATCAGGAAATAACTCCTTCATAGCCTTACCGACCCAACCATAGCCATAAATCTTTACTGTCATTTTTCGGTCGCCTTCAGTTTATCTAGGCCTTCCTGCGTCCAAGTAGGTACTGGCCAAAAATGTTCAACTAACCAACTAAGAGGCAAGGTCTGTTTATCCCACGCCTTTTTGAACTTCAGCCACTTTATAGTGTGGTTGCGGCCTTCTTTCAGCCATTCTTCTGGAAGAGTATAACCCCGACCGTACTTTTTGCCTTTATGTAGATGTGCATACCAGGTGTTCTTATCTACGATAACCCGTCCGCCCGAGAGCCAGCACTTTAGACCGATTTCTTGAAACTCATTCCAGAACTTACCATACTGGGATTCATCCATCAGTTCTAACTTATGAAAATAGTCTTTTCTCATAAACCAGGCGCTGCCTTGGGCGCTCATCAGGTCGTCTATTTTGACCTTTTTAAGCTCTTCATCCTTATTCTTTTGGTCCCAGTTTTTACCATTCAACCCCTCGCCACTGAAGTCCTTAGGGTCGTTAGGGTAAGACAAGAACATATATTCAATATCAGGTCTGCCAGCTTCCTGAATGCACCAATTTTCAGCGTCTAGTCTCTTCCGGGTGGGAACGGCCACCCAGTCTTTCTGGCAATCGGCCGCTAAGATTTTATCGAACCCTGGCCCCCACATACAATGGGCGTCGGTCTTTAGAATATACTTACCTTTAGCAATCGCCACGGCCGAGTTTATAGCCGCTCTCATACCCCTCGCTATGCCTCTATGAATATAAATGACCCTGGGGTCTTGTAGTATAGGGTCGGGCCAATAACCGTCTAAAACAGCGATAATCTCTATCTCGCCCTCGGCTTTAATTAAAAGGTCTTCAATAGTCTTGCGAAGAAACTGTTCGTTTCGGGCTGGGATAATAATAGAAACAAGATTTTTTATTTCCACGGTTCTCCTTTCTTTCCCCACAGCAACTCTCTCCAATTTTCCGGCCAACCAGGTACGGGCCAGAATTTTTCAATAAGCCAGCTGAAGGGAAGTGTTTGTTTATCCCAAGCTGAGTTAGTTGTCCATTCCATAATAGCTTCGGTTCCTCGTGTCAAATCCTGGTTATTTATAAAATATCCGCGCGGATATTTCTTACCCTTTTTAAGATGGGCGAACCAGGTGTTTTTATTAACGACAACCCTCCCGCCGCTTAACCAGCACTTCAGTACTTCTTCTTGTGCCTCATTAAAAAATATACCGTAGCGCTTCTCGTCCATTAGTTCCAATTCGTAATAGTATTTTTTGGGGATAAACCAAACAGAAGCCTGATAAGTCATGTCATCATCTATCATATATTCAGGCTTATTTAATCTTTCAACGGTTCTCTTATTCCATTGTCTGGTATGAAGTCCAGCTCCACCAAAATCAGACGGGTTATCAGGAAAAGATATATGTTCGTAATCAACATCAACTTTCCCAACGTCTTGTACGCACCAATTCTCTGCGTCCAAGCGTTTCCTTCTTGGAACCACAATCCAATTCTTCTGGCAATCAGCAGCCAGTTTGACATCAAACCCCTCATCAAACATACAATGACCATCGGACTTCATAATGAATTCCCCTTTTGCAGCATCAACCCCGACGTTCATTCCGTGTCGTAATCCAACAGGGGTATCAAAAGGAATATATCTTACCCTTGGGTCTTTTAAAAGTGCGGTTTCTGTGGGTTGAAAATCATCTAGTATGACAATGACTTCTACCTCGCCCTCGGCTTTAATTAAAAGGTCTTCAATAGTCTTGCGAAGAAACTGTTCGTTTCTCGATGGTATTACGACCGATAGCATTAGACCTTATTTTACACCAAACTAACCTCCTAGTCTTCTTTTAATTACAGAGGAGTATAAGTGCTATCGATGGATCGTTAACGCTAAAGGGCGGATGTCCTTAGATCCATTTTTCCGTCCTCGATCCAAAAAGTCATATCGGTTCCGCTCGGACCCGTGTAAGTAATCGTCTTTATTATCGATGTGCATGTAATCTATTGGCGGCCGACCGTCTTCTATAACTTTCCAGTTTTCGGCGTCCAGGCGGTAGCGGCGGGGAATAACCACCCAGTTGTCTTCGCAGTCGGCTGCGAGTTTGGCATCGTAACCCTGATCGACCATACAGTGTTCATCAATCTTCATAATGTATTCTCCGCGGGCGATGTCTAGCCCGGTATTGATACTGCCGCGCATACCCACATTATCGTGAACCAGACCGTGGTGCAGAATAACAACTCTAGCGTCGTCTTTTAGAACAGGGTTTGGCCAATAGCCGTCTAAAATCACGATGATTTCAATTTCACCCTCTGCCTTGGCCAACAAGTCGTCTACTGTCTGCTGAAGAAACTGTTGACTGCGGGAAGGAATGATTATACTAACCATTGCGAAACCTCCATGGTCGGCTGCCAGCCCAATTCCCGAGCCTTGGAATTGTCAGCTAAAGTTTCCCTAACTTCACCTATTTTCTCTTCAATATATTCTTTTGTGCCGCCAATCAGATCGGCAATCTCATTTATCGAATGGTTCTTGCCGCTGCCGATATTGAATGCCCCCTGCCACCCGGTTGCCATTAAGTTAGCTTTGGCCACATCTTTAACATATGTAAAATCTCGGCGCTGGTTGCCGTCACCTGTGATGGTCAGAACTTTGCCCTTAGCCTTTTGGTCAAGAAAAATACCCAGTATTGTGGCGTAACCCCCTCCTAACAATTGCCTCTCGCCGTAAACATTAAAGTACCGCAAAATTGCATAATCCAGCCCGTAGAGCTTGTGGTACAGCTTGATGTAGTGTTCACAGATATATTTTTGCAACGAGTATGGGTTTAGGGGGTCTTTAGGGTCATCTTCTTTGGTTGGTAATTTATCACCTTTGAAGATTGAGCTAGAACCGGAAAAAATAAGCTTAGAGCCGTGCTTACGACAATATTCAAGAGCATTCAAGGTGCCGTTAACGTTAGTATTATGTGTTTTTAACGGATACTTGATAGAGGGTTGGATTCTGGCCCGGGCCGCCAAATGAAAAACATGAGTGTACCTGGCTAGGCTTTTCCAAAGTTCTTTGTCTTCAATGTCACCTTTGATGAAGTTAGCCTTCGGGTTGAGGTTACTTTTTTTTCCCGTTGAAAGACAGTCAAGTACAGCTACTTCGTGTCCCTCATCAATCAAAGCATCGGCTACATGCGAGCCAATAAAACCTGCCCCTCCCAGGACTAAACACTTCATTCTTCCCTCCAGCCCCCAAGAAAATATTCATTTCTTAGAAGCCCAAAAATTAATAGTACTTCATTCTATTTTATACTAAATGACCCCCTGCGTCTTCTCATACACGCATTTCGCATTTAGCGCAACCCTTGCACTTCATGGTGCAATAGCTGTCAGAACCGGCGTGTTCGCCAATCTTCGAACCTTCATAAGACGAATGTACCATCATACTAACTCCGAAAAGTTTCCAGATTACGTGAGAGAATTCTGCTTCAGATTTTCCACGCCAGAGCTTTTCGAATCACCCCAGTTATGTTGCCAAAAAACATTAATTCTTGTACCAACTGCTTAAGAGAACCCCTTTCCAGCGCATTGACCGATAACGCTAACTATGTTATAAATCATCTAGCAGAATGTTCTGCTGTGTTCCATCCCATACCCTTTGAGCCCGGTTTCTACCGCACTTAA
>PFEG01000037.1:0-8351 GCA_002793885.1 Candidatus Saccharibacteria bacterium CG10_big_fil_rev_8_21_14_0_10_47_8 | reverse complement strand
CAGGTGCTTGCGGCCGCCAAGGCCGCCGAAGAGCTGGAGATTGGCGAGCGCAAGGTCTTTTCCAAGATCCTGATCTTGGTTGCGGCCGACCTGGCGTACCCGGATTACGACTGTGGCGAGACGCTGCCGACACTACTCCAGGCACTTCCGCGCGGCAGCAAGATCGAGGCCCACGCGATCGAGAGGGGCGACCTCTTTTGCGGGGTCCTGAACTACGGCATGGCAAAGTTGGCGCGAGCCGGTGTCGACTACGGCTTGGTCATGTCGCATGGGGCAAAGGACTACCTGCGCCCCGACACGATGGAGCAACTGCTGAAGGCGCTCGAGGCGGGTGCTAGGGTGACCAGCATCGCCATCGAGGAACTGTCCCAAAGCATCCTCGAGGGTCGGATCGCCAACACCTTCGCGATCTGGGACATCGGCGCACTCCAGGCCGTTGGCGGGTTCGACTTGCGGGCTTCGCAGCCACGCAAGAATGACCTGACGGCGCCCTACCTGCGTGGCTGGGACCCGGAGGAGGGAGACGTTTACTACCCCCGGGCAGGAGTAGAGGAAATCCTTCCCCTAATTCGGCTGTTTCAGGTCTACGGACCGTGCATTGCCCCGGTCGTCCCAGCCGGCGAAGCTCTGTGGCAGGAGCCGGATCCGGTGACGGATCCGGAAGGATGGGTACGCAGCAGGAACAAGCTCGGCACCAAGCTAGCGAGGCAACTCGCGCTGGCGGCTCCTGAATGCGTCGACCTCCCGTCCTTCCTCATGGGTGGCGTCATGAGACAGTACCGGACGTTCTAAAACTTCGACCAGTTCTCACGAGCCCCGCTCGTAAGAGCCCGGGTTTAGCCCCGGCGTCCTAGCCTCGTACGTAACGGGGCTTTTTCATTTCCTCTACGGGCTTCATTTGCTCCGCCCTTTAACCCGTGGGATTCTGCCAAAGGCAGACTATTCCACTGGGCTCTCCCCGCGTATTTTTACGACAAAAAAGCGATCAACAGGATGATAAAATTAGTGTATGGCTCAGAATGAATTTACGAAGCTATTTGCCTACATGCAGAAAGAATTTTCTGCCCTGCACGAAAGGCGTGTCTTACACGGCATGATATAAATACTAGAAATGTTAGTGCTAAATGGCGGATGTCCTTAGATCCATTTTTCCGTCCTCGATCCAAAAAGTCATATCGGTTCCGCTCGGTCCAAGCCCGGTTTGAATCCAAAGGTGCGGGTGGGAACTTCCCGGATTAGTATGCTGAATGTATAGGGGGATGGTCGACGAAATACCCAAATTAGCCCGGGCGGTCAAGATGTCTGTTGCCCCGGTGCCACCTTTTCTAACCGGAAGGGTTTTTTGGGTTCCGTCCGAGTTGTGCTCGATGTGCAGGAAATTGTTAAGAACTTCACCCCAGGTGCTGTCATCACCACCGGGAATAGGTAATCGTGCCATACTAGCTCCTTTTAAGCATCTTCCTTTTCGCCATAACCATGTTCGCCATAACCATGAGTCTCCGTTAACGGAGATGTATCTTTAACTTCGGTTATGCTTTTTTTAATCTCCCTGGCCGAACTGGTAACTTCCTGCGTAATATCCTTAAGCGATTTGTCGTTTTTACCGCCCGTGAAGCCGTCTCTTAGCCCTTTGGCAGACTCTCCTAATGTTTTTGATAGTTTAGGTAGCCTGCTCGGCCCAAAGAATAAGAGCAAGATGAATATGATTACTATTAGTTCGGGTTGGCCTATACCAAACATCTAGTGCCCCTTATTGTTAACTGTTACTATATTAACATAAGCATAAAAAAATACCAGAGATCTTTATCCCTGTGCTACAATTAAAATGATCTTAAAGCTTGGAACAAATAATGAACTTCGGACTGCCAGAACTGATCATAATTTTAATAATAGTATTGTTGCTATTTGGCAGTACGCGTTTACCTAAGCTTTCACGCAGCATCGGCCAGTCCGTTAAAGAACTGCGCGAGGGTTTAGTCAGTAAAGGTTCGTCCACAGAAACTAAGAAAACAGAAGATAAAAAAGACGAAAAAAAAGTTTAAGGAGTAAATTATGCAGGGTGGAAAGAGCCCCAAAGCTCAGCCATTCAGCGAACATGTTAGGGAACTACGGCAACGGTTGATATACGTAGTCGCTACTTTACTTCTAGGAAGCGCTGCCGGTTATGCCATACACGGACTGCTATTCAGCTTGATCAGGCGCCCCCTACATGCACAACTTTATTACACAACCCCGATGGGCGGGTTTAACGCCATAATAAAAATCTCGATACTATTCGGGGTGATAGTGACCGTTCCGGTTTTAGTTTACCAACTTGGTAAGTTTTTGAGTCCGGCTTTCAAACGCCGCATCCACACAACCCGAATAATCTTTTTCCCAATTATCTTGGCCGCTATAGGGGTGTTATTCGCTTACTTTGTCAGTTTGCCGGCGTCGCTGCATTTTTTAGCCAATGTTGATAGCAAAGACTTGCAGGCCCTCATTACAGTAAACGAGTATCTAAACTTCGTATTCGCTTATGTGGCTGGCTTCGCGCTACTATTTCAGCTACCGCTGATAATGTTATTCATAAACCGCATTAAGCCCCAACGGCCGGCCGGCTTAATGCACATACAGCGTTATGTAATCTTGGCTAGTTTCATTGTGGCCGCTGCTCTAACTCCTACTCCTGATCCTATTGATCAAACCATTATGGCATCACCAATTATTCTGCTCTACCAGTTTTCTATTGTTCTTATCTGGCTGACTAATCGGCGGGACAAGAAAATTGCGGTTGAACCAGTACGGGCAACCGCAACTCCAGATACGTATGGCACACCAACATCTGTTCTACTCCCCCTACCAGGGACACTCATTACCGCTTCAACTCAGCAGCCGCAACTTATAATGGACGTTTTTGGGGCGCCTCAGAACTCCGCAACATAAACAGTTTGTACAATCTTAAACCGGCTATTGGATGCGGACAGGTTTGAGTATAATCTGCCGTAGCTTATTGATCACCGGCCGTACTTCTTCCAGCCCAAAAAGCGAAGAAATGGCGACATGGACAACAAGGGTCGGAACCACGATAAATAGTAATTTGGTGCCCAAAGTAATAAAACCTCGATCGCTAGCCAGCAACGGTACTAGCGTAACCATCGTATAAGTGGTAATGACCGTAAAGCCAGTTACCGACAACGTGCGCACCAAGCCGCTCCAAAAATCAGCGGTAAACAGGTTATGGTCGCGCCAGACCATAACTAGCAACAGAATAAACACCTCAACGGTCGCCACGATAGATTGGGCTAAAGCCAAACCGGTAAGACCGTAAGAGCTGGGCCGAGCTAAGGTGAAGGCCAGGAAAATATTCAGAGCAATGGCAAAAAGTGACACAAACAAAGGTGTTTTAGTATCTTTTTGCGCATAAAAATAGCGCGAGATGATGGCATATATAGTCCTGAAGACGATTGCACCGACCAAGAAGCCCAGAATTAAAGCAATTTCAGGCGCAATATTCTTAAAAATTAAGCGGGCTAGGTAGGCCCTGGCGAAGAAAGAAATAACCGCCACTGGCAGAATAATCCAGATCATGGCTCTTAGCACCATCAAAAAATCACGTTTAAACAGATCGGAGCGGCCTTGAGCCAGGCGGCTGTTAAGCCGGGGAAACGCGGCAGTAGAAATAGCCGTGCCTACCAAAGATATAGGCACCAAGTGCAACATATAGGCATTCTCGTAAAAGGTGATGGAGCCGGGGCCTAGCACGCTGGCCCGGTTGGTTTCCACAATACTGTTAATAGAGTCGATACCCTGATCTATGGAACGCGGCGGTAGCTGGCGCAAAATCCTTCTAAAGTCTATATTGTGCAGGTTAATGGTAGGATGATACTTAAACCGCATACCAAGCAGGCCGAAGCAGACTATTGCAAGCTGCAGAACCGCTCCGGCCAGCGCACCAATACCCAGACCTATAAGCCCCAGATTATCTTTAAAAATATAAACACTGGCGATGATACAACTGTTATAAAGAATCGGAGCCAAAGCGTAGAAAAAGAAACGCCCGAAGGTTTGTTGAAGAGAGGTTAAAATACCCGAAATCGTAAACAGCAGAGGGTTTAGGGAGATGATGCGCATTATCATCACCGCGTCGTGCATCTGATCGGGGCTAAGGTTATCATTGATTACCAGTCTTAGAAGCGGTTCGGTAAAAACAAGCAGAATAATACCGACTCCAGCCATAATAATGCCAAGCAAGTTAAGCAGACCCGAGGTTAGCTGCCAAACGGCCCTACGGTCGCCTTTGGCGAGTTTATCGGCCAAGAAGGGCATAAAGGCTACACCCAACGCCCCGGCGGCTATGGTGTAGAAGAAAAAGTCCGGGATTTTAAAGGCGGCAAAGTAGGCATCGGTGGTGATATGCCCTGGGCTGTTAAAATTACCATTGATTATCTGGGTGCGCATAAAACCTAGCAACTGGCCGAACAAAGAAGCGCCAATTAGCAACGCTGCGGCGCTGCTGAGCGAGATACGCGCGTTAGCGCGGTTAAGCCAGCGGTTCACTCCAAACCTCCTACGGAGGTAATTATCAATTTACATTTTACAATTTTCAATGAATTATCAGTTGACCATTTATCATTGATAGGTGAAAAATGTGAAGTGAAAAATGTAAGATTCTTTATATTTTGAGTTCTAGTGGGATTCATACTGCTAAAAATTATAAACTACCGCGGCCAAAAACCCCGTGTAGTTTTCGGTTTTTTACTCGTTAAATAGCATCAGGAATAAAAAATGCCCAAACAAGTAAGACCCGGCTCATCAAAGAACCGGGTCTTACTTAGTTTTTGAAATACTTTTTAGTGTTTAACTTGCTATTCGTGCTTAAGCTTTGCGCTTTAGAGTCAGAAAGCCGTTCCGTGGGTTTTCGTTGACGGTGCGGTCGTTTGGTAGATCACTACCTGTCTCGTCGCGCTCGTCTTTAGAAAAGTAGTAAATAGTTTGTACTTTGCCGCCACGTAATGTGACCTTCTTCGAGTTCAAGTAATATGTAACACCTTTACTGTTCGTATGCTTGTAAGCCATTCTTTTGATTCCCTCTCTCCGTTAGATTAGTGATGGTACCCCTAACATACCTTGCGAGCTTTTCACTTGTCAACCCAGTAGTGAACTTTCGCGACTGTCCACCTCTGGTGGACAATTAATTTTACTCCGTAAAACAACGCGAAAGTCTATTACTGGGTCAACAGGTTTTTCAAACAACAACACTTATAACTTGACAATTACGGTTGCACGCCAAAACGCTTATGCGTTAGTATGAAAGGGTAACTTTAAGAGAAGGTAGTTAAACTTATGGAATTCACCCCCAGAGGCGGCCGGACCGCCGCACCAGATACTCAAACAACCCAAGCCCCGTCCCACCCACACCCAGGTGGTCGCAGAAAGCATATAGACTGGGTGGCCAAAACCGTCCGGTTCGAGCTATTTATAGTCATAGTCGGTAGCGCCTTGCTGCTCTCGGCCGTTTCTTTATGGCTAGCAACCGGCAATTATAAAAACGCCGAGTCAGAACAGGTCAATACTAAAGAGGACCAGGCTGTCTTTCTGACTAATAGCCAAGTCTACTTTGGGAAGGTTACCGATTTAAATAGCAAGTTCGTTGTGTTAAATGATGTCTTTTACATTGAGAACCAGCAGAATACTGCTAGCCAAAGCAAGGATACTACTAATAACACAAACTACACCTTGCGCAAATTAGGCGCCACGGAACTCCATGCTCCAGAGAACAGGATGGTCATCAACCGAGACCAAGTTACTTTTTGGGAGAACCTCAAAGACAGCGGCCAAGTAGTCACGAAAATTAAAGAGTATAACAAGAATCCAAGCGCCGCTAACCAACAAAGTAGTAGTCCCAGCCCGACACCTAGCGCCAGCCAGTCCACAACTCCAAACAAGCCCTAAACGACCCGTACAAAAACTAGGAGCTATGCGCATTAAAGCACTAAATTTGTTGGCTTTTGACGCGGGCCCGGACCATCCTATCAACCGAAAAGCTAGCTAGCAGACCCATAAACAATAACCCTGTGGCCGCCAGGCTCCAGCCAGCTAGATCTGGCGACCACGCGGGGCTGACAAAATCAAACTGATAAAGCTCAGCCGGTATTTTATTGGCCTCCACACCGTGAACCGACACGTAATCCTGAACACAGGGTACCCGCGTGCGGCCTGAAAAGCTATCGGGGTTTAGGGCTTGGCAATAACTCTGAGCATCGGTATAAACACTAGAATTAGCAGCATCTACGCGTTGTTGTTCGGCCGTCTGCAAGCGTTCGTAGCTATACTTTAGCTGGATGGGTGGTTTTATGGGATTACCACCGCTACTGAGGTTGGTATTCATGTGGGTATAAACGTAGCTGCGCAAATTGTTTAGTGCGTTGTTGATCCCGCTATTGGTTTTATCGGCTTCATATACAGTGTTACGCAGCCTAATCATTTCACGGTTATTGCTTCTAAGACTATAAACAGAGAGTGAGAGGCTGGCTAAAAATACTATGAGCAGCAACCACGTGGGCAGCTTCCCAACAAACTTAAGAATTTTTTTTAGTTGATTCATAACTATCTACGAATTATGTTGGCATGTCCGAGCCATATCGTCAAAGCCGCTTATGTATTTTAGAACCCACCTCAAAATAACTTTCCGGCCATTAATGGGCAGATTTTTGGCTGTAAAGGCGCTATCGCTCGTCAGTGTAACTTCAGCTACACCTCCTCCCGCTATCACCTTTTCGCTCAAAAATTGCTCCCTTACTGTCTCGGTCTCGGGAATTACCCTGAGGTGGGTTCTTAGCTAATTGCCAGATGAGCACTCAAGCCGTTAGACTGTTAGCGTATGCATATATATTTCTCGGGCATAGGTGGCACAGCCATTGGCCCGTTGGCACTAATATCCAAACAGGCCGGCTACGAGGTCAGTGGTTCCGACGCCAACCATACCCAATACATTGACTACCTAAAAAAAGGTGGAGTAAACGACGTACATATCGGCCAGACACGTGAGGCCATTGCTGAGGTCCACGCTCGTAAGCTGATTGACTGGTTTGTGTACACCTCTGCCCTACCCATCACCAATCCAGACCACCCAGAGCTGGTTTTTTGCAAAGACAATCACATAAGAACCAGCAAACGCGACGAATTGCTTAATGAAATACTGACGCAAAAACATTTAAAACTGATGGCTATCGCCGGCACACACGGAAAAACCACCACCACAGCCATGGCAATCTGGCTATTTAAACAGCTGGACCTTCCAGTGAGTTACTCTTTGGGCGCCAAAATTAACTTTGGCGATATGGGGCACTACGAGCCATCAAGCGAATATTTTGTATATGAGTGTGATGAGTTTGACCGCAATTTTTTGGCCTTTCACCCCCACCTATCCATCATCTCTGGGGTAGCCTGGGATCATCACGAAATATTCCCAACTAAAGAAAACTATAACCAGGCCTTCGGAGATTTTTTAAATCAGAGCCAAAAAGCCGTTTTATGGCAAGAAGACGCTAAAAACCTTGGGTTGCCCGAGGCAGACACCAAACTGACAATAGAATCGTACGAAAACCTACAAATTACGGACATTAAACTAGCTGGACTTTACAACCGCCGGGATGCCTGGCTGGTAGTTAAGGCTGTAGGGTTGTTAACCGGTGAACCTCAGGAAAAATTAATTCAACTAATGAACGATTTTCCGGGAGTCAGCCGCCGTTTTGAAAAACTTGCCGACAATCTATACACCGATTACGCCCATACCCCGGAAAAAATCACCGGCGCTATGAGTGTTGCTCTCGAAACACTAGAAAAAATGAGCGGACGTCCACGAGCCCAGGTTTTGATGGAATCCAAGGAAACTTCGAGCAACGCAAGTGAGCCGTATCAAGCATACGGTGAACGCGAAGCGCAGAAAATAACGCCGGAGTCCGCAAAGCCTGGGCTCGTGGTTATTTATGAGCCGCTGACTAACCGCCGCATGCACTACATGAAAGACCAGCACTGCGGAATATTTACCGGCGTCGATACACTTTACTGGGTACCAAGTTACTTGGCGCGCGAGGACCCATCGCAAACGATACTGAGCCCTGCCCAGCTTATTGAGTACCTTGATGATAAAACCAAAGCTTTGGCCAAACCCATGAAACTAGACGAGAATCTGCGAAAAACTATTGAAACCCATCTTAAAAATGGCGACCTGGTGTTAGCCCTAAGCGGAGGTAGTGCCGGTAGCTTAGATGATTGGCTTCGAAGAAACTTTACTGGCTAGAGCCCGAGTGTACTATCGCTCAAAGAGTTGGCATCAAAATCTTGGGTGCTGTCGTTCGACAAAGAGT
>PFEG01000053.1 GCA_002793885.1 Candidatus Saccharibacteria bacterium CG10_big_fil_rev_8_21_14_0_10_47_8 | reverse complement strand
GTTTCCTTGAAGTGGATACCGCCCCGTTCTAAAATCGTTTCCAACTGGAACCGTTTACGGGCGCTTATCGGCCTGGTCTCGCGTATAGTTACCTTATCGCCAACCTGGGCTTCATTTTTTGAGTCGTGGGCCATAAACTTGGTGCTGACGGTGTATTGTTTTTTATATAGTGGATGAGTTTTGCGGGTAGCAACAGTTATAACGATAGTCTTATCGCCTTTGTCGCTAGTTACTACGCCCGTTAAAATACGACCCATCAGACTTCGCCTCCGGCTTCGACCGACTTCGGCATTCTATTCAAGTCACAAACCTCCATTTGATAAACTAACTCAGATAGAGGCCCATAGCCTTGTGTGTAATGCCTCATTAAATCTTCTCCTTGGCTAGTTGCTCGGTCAGGACAGTTAGTATTCGCGCCAGATCCTTGCGCTTACTTCGCAATACGCGTACGTTCTGGGTTTCGCCACCATAGAGCCGACGGCGCAGTTCAGCGATTTCATCCCGAAGTTTGGTGCTCTCGCTGGCTAATTCGGTGGTACTTAACTTGCGGACATCAGTGATTTTCATGGCTTATTGTTCCTCCTTGACTATAAAATTAGTCCGGACTGGGAGCTTGTGGCCAGCTAAGCGCATAGCCTCACGAGCAATTTCCTCAGACACGCCGTCCATTTCAAACATAATGGTACCGGGCTTAACCTTAGCGACGAAAAATTCCGGGTTTCCCTTACCTCTGCCCATCTTAACATCCTGGGGCTTACGGGTAACAGGGGTGTGTGGAAAGATACGGATCCAAATTTGGCCACCACGTTTGATATAGCGGGTCATAGCCTGGCGGGCAGCCTCTATTTGCCTTGAGGTGATGCGCTCGCTTTGTTGGCTGACCAAGCCGAAACGGCCATGGGCCAGATAGTTCAAAGATGTTGCCGTGCCGCCGTGTACGCGGCCTTTCCTCACTTTGCGATATTTGGTTCTGGAAGGCATTAACATGATACGCCTCCTGCCGTCGGCTCAGTTTTCAATTTACAATTAGCAATTTTCAATGATTTAACATCTAACATCGGCCATTTATTAAATGACAAATGACAAATTAGTGTGAACTGGTAAATGGTAAATTGTAAATGGAATGACGAAGTCATGACTAAGCTTCACCTCTATAGATCCAAACTTTAACACCAATAATACCGGCTCTCGGATAAAGCGCTCTGGCCGCCGAGTAATCAATATCTGCACGGATGGTGTGCAGCGGCACACTACCCTGAACCTCTTTTTCCAACCGGCTCATTTCCATGCCGCCCAATCGGCCGGCAACTTCAATCCGTATACCTTTGGCGCCGGCCCGCATCGTAGCAGCAGCCGTTGACTTAATAGCTCGACGGTATGCGATGCGCCGTTCCAGCTGGTGAGCTATATTTTCGGCTACCAGCTTGGCTTGTAGCTCAGGACGTTTAATCTCTTCGATATTTACTCTTACCGGGACCCCATAAATCTTTTCGATAGCCGCCTTAAGCTCTGATGCGCCGCTACCGCCACGGCCAATCACTACACCGGCCTTTGCTGTCTGGATGGTTACGGTTACCAGGTTGGGCGAACGCTCAATATCAACCTTGCTGATTGATGCCCGGGAGCCTAGCTTGTCTACAATCAGTTTACGGGCAGCAAGGTCCTGCTTAAGATAGGCGGCATATTCGCGCTTGCCAGCGAACCACTTGCTACGCCAATCTTTATTGACCTGCAAACGGTAACTGATAGGGTTAACTTTTTGACCCATTAAACACTCCTTCCGGTCGCTTTAGGTTGTAGTTGACAGGTTACAGGTGACAGTCCGATCAGAGCTACTGTAATCTGTAACCTGTAACCTGTAACCTTGTGAGGTACCATGTCAATCATTCTTTAGTCTCCGAGGATTCTTTTTTCGCAACGGACTTTTTAATCGTTCGTTTCTCACCGTCCACAACCACTCGGATGTGGCTGGTTTTACGCTCAAATGGCAGGGCCCGGCCGCGAGCTGCCGGACGATAACGCTTAAAGCGCGGACCGGGTGTAACACTAATCTCCGTTATTACTAGAGTGTCAGGCTTAAAGCCATGGTTGTGCTCAGCATTGGCCTTAGCGCTCTTTACGGTGTTTTTAACCGCTAGCGCTGAACGGCGCGGTGTGTGCTCTAGGATAGTCAAGGCGTCAGCTACGGTTCGGCCGCGAACTAAAGCCGCTACCATGCCAACCTTACGCGGGCTCATGTGAACACTTTTTGATAAAGCTTTAACTGACATGATTAGCTTCTTTCTCCTTGGCTTTTAGCCAACTTGCCGCCATGGGACCTAAATTTGCGGGTTGGTGAGAATTCGCCAAGCTTATGCCCAACCATGTTTTCAGTGACAAATACCGGTACATGTACCTTACCGTTGTGCACGGCAATCGTCCGGCCAACAAATTCCGGAGGTATAGTGCTGGCCCGGGCCCAGGTTTTAACCACGCTGCGGTCGTCGCTACCTAGGGCGGCGATTTTTTTAGCTAGCTTAACGTCAACGTAAGGACCTTTTTTAAGTGAGCGGCTCATAAACAAACTCCGGTTATAGTCTCTAGTCGACAGTCCTTAGTCACTAGAAATTCAAAAGTATCACCACCAGAGACTGATGACTGATGGCTAGTAACTAGTGACTGATGACGAACGCAGTGAATCATCATTTATCTTCTCTTTCCTTGATGTCTCGTGCGGACAATAAACTTATTACTGGCTTTGCGACGGCGAGTCTTGTAGCCTAGTGTCTTTTGGCCCCAAGGAGTTGTGGGTGGGCGAGCCATACGGTGGCGGCCGCCATCCCCACCGCCGTGCGGATGATCAGCCGCAGCCATAACTACACCGCGAACACCCGGACGTATGCCCATATGGCGCTTGCGCCCAGCTTTGCCTATCTGGATATTCTGGTGCTGTTCATTACCCACGGTACCAATGCTGGCTGTGCAGTTAGCATTTATCAGCCGCACTTCACCACTAGGCAAGCGCACCTGAACATAGTCTTCTTCTTTGGCCAGCAACTGGGCACCGGCGCCGGCAGTACGTACCATCTGGGCACCACGGCCGGGTTGAAGTTCGATAGCGTGTATTACAGTTCCGGTAGGAATGCTTTTTAGTGGCAATCGGTTGCCAGTCTCAATTGGGGATTCCTCGCCAGAAGTTAGCTTTGTACCAATCTTCATACCCTTGGCTGCCAAAATGTAATGGTACCGGCCAGAGTCATCCTTGATACGCGCAATTCGAGCGCTACGGTTGGGGTCATACTCGATATGCTCAACCGTGGCTTTGCCTTCTGTAAACTTAAAGTTCATTATACGGTAATAACGCCTTACGCCACCGCCACGATGTCGGGTAGTAATTCGTCCCTGATTATTGCGGGCAACCGGACCCTTTTTGATGACCGTTAAACTACGCAATGGTTTATTGGTGGTAATGCTGTCAAAATCCTGGCTAGTCATACCGCGCCGGGCCGGAGTTGTAGGCTTATAAGCACGAATAGCCATTAAACGCTCCTTCCGGTCGCTTTAGATTGTAGTTGACAGGTTACAGGTGACAGTCCGATCAGAGCTACTGTAACCTGTAACCTGTAACCTGTAACCTGATGAAGAGTGGAGCGAATCATCTATTTCTTCTCCTTGGTATCAAGTTTTTCCGAGGCCTCAGAGGCAGCCGCAAAAATAGGTATTTTGTCATCAGCTTTTAGGGTCACATAGGCCTTCTTAACGCCTGATGTCATACCTTTACGTACCACGCGGCCGCCACGACGGTAACTTCGCCTGGATTTACCTGGGGTTTTAGCTACCCGGACTCCGGTTACGGTAACCTTAAACTGCGCGGCCACCGCCCTGGCAACAGTATTTTTGTTAGCGTCAGTCGGAATCTCAAAAACATAAGTGTTACGTTCTTCGCTGAGAGCGTAGGTTTTTTCGCTCATTCGCGGCTTTAGAGTTACTGATTTACTCATTTTTACCTCTCAGAGGCCCTGAGCTTGTCGAAGGGCTTAACCAAGCTTGGACTGCTTCTAACGCCTTGCGGCTCATAACAATACAGTCGGCGTTTAGCACATCAAAAACATTCAGATAATTAGCGGTACTTACCTTAAGATATGAGATATTTTGAGTGGCTCGCTCTTTGGATGCATCTTTAACGCTAACTACGCACAAGACATTGCCTTTAGCGTCGATTTTATCAAGGAAGCTAACCATGTCTTTGGTTTTACCTTCCATATATGTAAAGGTTTCAATGATTTTAAGCCGGTCTTCCTTGGCGGCCAGGCTTAACGCTTGGCGTAGTGCCTGATGCTTAGTAGCCAGGCTCAGCTTGCGAGAATAATTTTCGTTGCCGGTGGGTCCAAAGGCCACACCACCGCCACGCCAGATCGGGTTGCGGCTGGAGCCAAAGCGGGCTCGTCCGGTGCCTTTTTGACGCCATGGCTTCTTACCGCCGCCTCTTACTTCACCCCGTTTTTTTGTGACGGCCAGATTTGTCCGACCGTTTGCCAAATAAGCCAGGTAGGCATCTTTTAGAAGGTCGTGGTTCTTAACTTCCACGCCAAAAACTTTCTTTTCCAGCTTTGCTGGCGTAGCAGACTTAGTGCCCGACTTGCTGTAAGTAGCCACAGCCATTACACGCCACCTCTGGTGGCAATTAGCAATTTACAATTAGCAATTTTCAATGATTTAGCATTTAGCGGTTTACGTTGGTTAAATGAACAATGTGAAATTAATGTGAACTGTGAACTGTAAACTGTAAAGTTCATAATTTCGCCTCGCGAATCAGTACGATGCCCTTGCGCGGTCCCGGAATAGCTCCGGTAATACCAATGACATTTAGATCGGGCTCAATTAACGCAATTTTTAGGCCTTTGGTGGTAACTTGGTCGTGGCCCATCCGGCCAGCCATTTTTTTGCCTTTGAAGATTTTTTGGGGATACATCGAGCCGATAGAACCGGGGCGGCGATAGCTGCGCCCGCCATGAGTCTTACGGCCTCGGTGAAAATTGTGGCGCTTGATGGTACCAGCAAAGCCCTTGCCTTTGCTTATGCCGGTGGCACTTACTGTATCGCCCACACTAAAAAGGTCGGCGCTTAATTTTTCGCCGACCTTCGTTTCATCTGTAATTTCATTGATTCTAAACTCGCGGACAATCTTTGGTGTAGCTTTAGCTGCCTTAGAGTGTCCAATTTGCGGCTTAGCGAGCTTCCTGTTGGTTTCAAAGCCTTGCTGAATTGCCTGGTAGCCATCGGTGTCGTTGTTTTTAAGTTGGGTAATTACGTTTGGCTCGGCCGAAAGCAGGGTAACAGCAATAGAAGCGCCATCTTCTGTTATGACGCTGGTCATGCCTAGTTTGCGTGTTATAAGAGCTTTCACCCCGAAGACTTAGCCTTTCTTTATTTGCTAATCTAGCTTAAAAAAATTAGGTATACACTCTAAACATACTTGGACTGGGTAGTATCTACCTCTGTAATCCGCCAACTGGCGGAGGCAGACTTGCCCTTCAAACCAAGGTCCCGAGCCGATATACTATAACAGATTACCACGGTGTCACTACATCTGTCAATCTGTTGCAAAAATTACATTTAGCATCGTTAGATGCTGGAGGTCCGTCTTTAGTGTAAGGTCAGCTCAGCGCCAAGCGGCAACCAAAATCCCATGAACATAGCAACCAGTAAAACGGCGTACTCTATTTTTCTATCAATCTGAAAATGATCGTGGCTGGCAAACAGTACTGCTAACAATGCGCCTACAGGTATAGGTATTTGCGTTCCAGTTTTAGTAACAATCTTTAACCATTGTGAACCAATAACAAGGTATAAAACCAGCTTAAGCAGGTATACGCTATCGAGTTCATTTTTTTTCTTATTGGTCATAGCTATTATTTTACTACAAAACATCTAGGCCCAGTTGAATGACTTTTTTTAGTCTACATTTTTATTTCGGCGCCTGCCCCGCGCTAAAACCTGAGCGGAGTAGTCTGTAATCAGATTATGAAGCTTCAAGTTTTAGCGCGGGGTCGCAACTTACATCTTAATTTCAGCATCGCAGCCGGCGGGCAAGCTAAGATTCATCAGCGAATCTATAGTTTTTGGAGTAGGGTCGCTAATGTCTATTAAGCGTTTGTGGACCCGCATTTCAAACTGTTCGCGGCCTTTTTTGTAGACATGCGGGCTCTTAATGACAGTAAATGTGCTCTTGCGAGTTGGCAGTGGAATCGGGCCGGAGATGTTAGCGCCGGTTCTAAGCGCCGTTTCCACAATCTGTTTGGCCGATTGGTCGATAACCTTGTGGTCATAAGCCTTCAGACGGATACGAATCCGTTGTTTGACTTCTGGTGGGGCTGTTTTTTTAGCTGTGTCTGCCATATTAATCTATGTTATGTCCTATTAAAGAAAGCTCTGGGTATGCGGATGCAAATCGTTCTCTCAATCGCATGTCAACCTCTGGTACATTATCAGGTATAACATGTATTGACTCTTCATCAGATACAGCTATTCGCGCAAACGAAGCAATCCCTCTTTCAACAAGCCTTATGTCAGATATGCATCTACCTATCCATTCTCTGCGATGATCATAGGTAGTTGTCGAAACTTCAAGTTTGCTTTGCATATTACTATTTGACGATTTTGGTTACTACACCGGCGCCAACAGTGCGGCCGCCTTCACGGATAGCAAAACGGAGACCCTGATCCATAGCAATCGGGGCAAGAAGTTTAACTTTAAATGTAACGGTATCGCCAGGCATGACCATTTCTTTGTCGGCGGGCAGTTCAACCTCGCCGGTTACGTCGGTGGTTCGGAAGTAAAACTGCGGCTTGTAGCCTTTGAAGAATGGTGTGTGGCGGCCGCCTTCTTCTTTGGTAAGGATGTAGACCTCTGACTCAAATTCGGTGTGAGGCGTAATAGAGCCTGGCTTGCAAAGCACCTGGCCACGCTCAATATCATCACGCTCTACTCCACGAAGTAAAATACCAACATTGTCACCAGCCTGGCCTTGGTCTAAGTTCTTCTTAAACATTTCCACGCCAGTAACCACGCTCTTGGATGTTGGGCGGATACCAACGATTTCGATTCCTTCATTAACTTTTACGACACCTTGCTCAACTCGGCCGGTAGCCACTGTGCCGCGGCCCTTGATAGAAAAAACGTCTTCGACAGGCATAAGAAACGGCTTATCTAATTCGCGCTTAGGCTCTGGGATGTACTCATCCATAGCCTTAATAAGTTCCATAATGGCGTCTTCATTAGCAGCGTCGCCTTCAATAGCCTTGGTGGCGGAACCTTTGATAATAGGCGTCTCGCGGTCAAACTCGTACTTAGCCAGAAGCTCACGAACATCTTCTTCGACTAATTCAACCAGTTCCGGATCAGCCAAATCCATCTTGTTAAGAAAAACTAGGATGGAAGGCACGCCAACCTGCTTGGCCAGTAGTACGTGCTCACGGGTTTGGGGCATTGGACCATCGGCGGCAGAGACAACCAAAATAGCGCCGTCAATTTGAGCGGCACCGGTAATCATGTTCTTGATGTAGTCGGCGTGGCCAGGCATGTCAACGTGAGCATAGTGGCGTTTTTCACTCTCGTACTCCTGGTGAGACGTAGCAATGGTAATACCGCGGGCTTTCTCTTCTGGGGCTTTATCAATCTCATCATATTTGACAGACTTATTGATAGCACTTGGCAGGCGTTTGGCAAGCACGGATGTAATAGCAGCCGTTAAGCTGGTCTTTCCATGATCGACGTGGCCCATTGTGCCAACGTTGACGTGTGGTTTACTGCGGTCGAATTGTTCTGCCATTTAGTGTGACTCCTACTATAAGGTTACTGATTAATGAGAGCGTGGGGGCGTACTAAATACACGACCCACACTGCAATACAGGGTAATTATAAGGTAAACACACGTCCTTTGTAAAGAGATAAGTCTATTGCTTTTCAGTAGTTTCGCTGAGTAAACTTTCCATGGGCTGAATCGCTACGTTATCACCTACAGTTTTGGTTATAAACTTAGACAGTATTCTTCTTTTTCCTACCTCTGTAAATGTTTTCATGCCACGCCTAGCCATTTCAGTACTCACATCACGAAATCGGACAGGATTTACATGCATACTCACTAGATGTTCGCGCAGTTCCTCGGGATCGCTG
>PFEG01000056.1:7092-8504 GCA_002793885.1 Candidatus Saccharibacteria bacterium CG10_big_fil_rev_8_21_14_0_10_47_8 | reverse complement strand
TACCGATGTGATAAGCAATGCCAGCTGTACCACCAACTGTATAACTCCCATCGCAGCCATTATTGAGAACAACTTCGGTATTGATAAAGCCATGATGACCACGGTTCACAGCTACACGGCTTCCCAGGTTTTGCAGGATGGTCCGGCCAAAAAGGATTTACGTGAGGCCCGTGCGGCGGCCGTTAACATCGTGCCTACGACCACCGGCGCCAGTATCGCGGCCGCCAAGGCCCTACCGGCTTTGGAGGGAATTTTTGGCGGTCTATCCGTCCGGGTACCTACACCTGTCGTGTCATTAAGTGATTTCGCTATCCTGACAAAAAAAGAGGTAACCGTCGGGGAAGTCAACGAGGCATTTAAAAAAGCCGCTGCCGAGCCCTACTACCAAGGCATTTTGGACGTAACCGAGGAGCCGCTGGTCAGCACTGACTTTATTGGTAACAGCCACTCAGCAATCGTGGATTTAAGCCTCACTAACGTGGTGGGCGGTAATCTACTTAAAGTTGTGGCTTGGTACGATAACGAATGGGGATATAGCAATCGTTTGGTAGAACTGACAGCCGATGTTGGCAAAGCGCTTCAGGGTGGTGGTGATTCCACCGCCGGAACTGAACCGGCCAATGAGCCCGATAAAGAATCGACCTCAGATTCCTCTGTAGAAGTACAGTCAAAAAACAAGACCGCGGATATAAAGACTGAAGCGATAGAGGATTACCTAACCCAACCTTCCGAAAAAACCAGTATAAAGGTCGAGGAGTCTCAAAGTGGACAAACCGCACCGGAAATGCCGGATCCAGCCAAGGACGAACCGCTACTTGAGGCTCCTAGTTCAGCTGGTGAAGAGCTTTTGTCGCCGCCCGCCGCTGGGCAACAGCCAAAAAACGGCAGCCATAATCCCTCGGGTACTAAAAGTGAAGCTGCCAACCCAGATTCTACAGCTGCTTATCACATTACTACTGTGCCAGAATCGCTGGAGGAGCCGGATAGCCCCAGTACCGATGACAGTACATTCCGTCACTTCTAGCTCCATCGTTAAAATAATGATGAATCCCGTTAGACCTCAAAAACCCTATAATGTTTATCAATACGTTGAAGCATACACACGTGTTCAGTCATTCACTAAGGCGCGAAAGTTAAGTGAGGTCTAACGGGATGAATATAGCACTAGCCACTGACCACTCCGGCTACGAGCAGTTAAAGAGCCTGCAGCTTTGGTTGGAGTCGTTGGGTCATAAATGCCATAACTTTGGCCCGGCTAGCCTGCAACCGGAAGACGATTACACGGATTTTATACAGTTTGCGGCACGGGCGGTGGCCGCCGGGGAGTATCAGCGAGGGGTAATAATGGGCGGCAGCGGCCAGGGCGAAGCGATGGCTGCCAACAGGCTAGCTGGTATCAGGTGCGCGGTTTT
>PFEG01000056.1:0-7077 GCA_002793885.1 Candidatus Saccharibacteria bacterium CG10_big_fil_rev_8_21_14_0_10_47_8 | reverse complement strand
GGCCCGTAAGGTTGTGGATGCTTCCGGCAGGGTCAGCCATGACCCCTACGAAATAATCAAGTTATCGCGGCAACATAATGATGCCAATATGCTTAGTTTGGCAGCTCGGTTTTTGAGTCCGGAAGACATGAAGAATGCTACCCGGCTGTGGTTGGAAACCCCGTTTAGTAATGAACCAAGGCACATCCGCCGTAATTCTAAGCTGGACAAGGCCTAAGTATGGCAGTCGTTTGCCCGGCTATTTTGGCCGATAGTTTAGACCAATATCATCAGGAGATGGAGCGCGTGGCGCATTTTGCCCAACGGATCCAGATTGACCTAACGGATGGTATGTTCGCGGCCTCAACTACCGTTAAACCCGAGCAGGTCTGGTGGCCAGTCGGTATCATGGCTGATTTTCATCTGATGTACAAAAACCCTTTGCCAGCCGCTCAAATAATTTTGGAGCACCGCCCGCATATGATTATCGTTCATGCCGAGGCCGAAGGTAATTTTATGGAAGTTGTTGGTTACTGTAAAAGTCTGGAAGTAAAAGTTGGCGTAGCTTTGCTGCCGGCTACCGCCCCAAGGGTTATTATTCCGGCCTTAGAGATAATTGACCACGTTCTAATTTTTAGTGGCGATCTGGGCAATTACGGCGGTCGGACTAATCTGGATCTGTTGGCCAAGATAGGGCCTCTAAAAACCGCCAAGCCCAATCTAGAAATTGGTTGGGATGGCGGAATTAATGACCAAAATATCTCGCAGCTGGTCGGCGGCGGTGTGGATGTGCTTAACGTCGGCGGTTTTATCCAAAAGTCCGAAGATCCGCTGCATGCTTTCGAAAGTCTGCAGCGCATCGCCGACGAGACCGGAACAACTTAGCCCAGGCTGAGTCGTAGTCACAAGTCATTAGTCGTCAGTAAGGGTAATTAGCAAATGCTTTTTACTAATGACTAGCTACTAGTGACTGGATGCTAAAAACTGCAAGTTTTTCTGTATAATCTTAAGCATAATGAGCATGTCGCAAAAAACAATGTCAGTGGCCAGCATGGAAAAAAAAGCCAATGAAATCAGGGTTGATATCATAAAAATGCTGGAACACGCTGGCAGCGGACATTCTGCTGGCCCTTTGGGACTAGCCGATATTTTTACGGCGCTTTATTTTAAAATCTTAAAGCATAATCCGGCTAACCCTGATTGGGACCAGCGGGATATCTTGCTGCTTAGTAACGGCCACTGTGTGCCGGTCAGGTACGCGACGATGGCTCACGCTGGATATTTTCCCAAAAAAGAATTAATGACCTTGCGCCAACTAGGCTCCCGTTTACAGGGCCACCCAGAGCGTTTAAGGCTCCCAGGCATGGAAACTACTAGTGGGCCGCTTGGCAGCGGTCTAAGCCAGGCAGCTGGTATGGCTCTGGCGCTTAGGATGGACAAAGCCCAGCATCGCTGGGTGTATGTAGTAATGAGTGACGGCGAATTGGATGAGGGTAATATCTGGGAAGCCGCCATGCTGGCTGGCAAATACAAACTCAATAACATCATCGGTATAGTCGACCGTAATAACATCCAAATCGAGGGACCGACGGAAAAGGTTATGCCCCTGGAAAATTTACGCGATAAGTGGGAAAGTTTCGGCTGGCATGTCCTGGAAATAGACGGTAACGACATCGAAGCCGTTATTGATGCCACGTCCATGGCTAAAGCCATAGTTGAAAAACCGGTGGTAATCATTGCTCACACTGTGCCCGGCAAAGGCGTTGATTTTATGGAATATGATTTTCACTGGCACGGCGCCCCGCCTAACCACGAAGAGGCCACTAAAGCTTTAAAAGAATTACGAACCCTGGGCGGCAAAATTAGGAGCGAACATGAGTGATAAAAAAATCATAATACTACTCTTTATTGTTTTGTTTGGCGGATTGGCTATTACAGCGGGGACGTATTTTATTAAAAGGGGTGGACAGGGACTCACTTGTTGGTCGGTGCCCTATGGGCCACTAGATGAGCCGATGGTAAGCAAAACGGAGCAATCCGTTAGGGGTTTTCCGGAGTGGTTTTATAAAGAGGCGGTGCCTACGGGTTGTGAAATTCCAGATACAGGCTCAAGCCTAGATGCTGATATTAGCTCAAAGTTCCAACTGAGTGCAGCAGTTAGTGACTTTGCAGCCTGGGGACTCCTGCTATCTATTGTGGTAGGGGGTACCATGACCCTTAGGAACAGGGGTAGGCATGAGTGATATGCATTTGGTTAGGGGGCAGCTGGAAACAGAGTCGATTCGTAAAGGCTTTGGTCGAGGCCTACTTGAAGCTGGAAAGCGCTGGAGTAATATCGTGGCTGCTTGTGCCGATTTAACCGAGTCAACCCAAATGAACCTGTTCGCCGAGGCATTTCCTGAAAGGTTTGTTCAGGTTGGCGTGGCCGAACAAAACCTGGTAACAGTGGGCGCCGGTCTGGCAGCCATGAGTAAAATACCTTTCGTTAGTTCTTATGCCGCCTTCAGTCCTGGGCGCAACTGGGAGCAAATCAGGACAACTATCTGTCTGAATGACCGACCGGTCAAAATTATTGGCTCGCACGCCGGTATCAGTGTTGGGCCGGATGGTGCTACCCACCAGATGTTGGAAGACTTAGCTTTGATGAGGGTGCTACCAAACATGGTAGTAATTGCTCCCTGCGACAGCCGCGAAGCTATGCGGGCAACATTGGCCATGGCTACCGACAAACGCCCCAATTATATGCGCTTGGCCCGAGAGGCCACCCCAGTAATCACTACCGAACTAACACCATTTGAAATTGGCAAAGCCTACATTTACCGGCCTGGTCGTGATGTCACAATCGTAGCTACCGGTACCATGACCTACCAGGCTCTGGCCGCGGCCGTGACCCTGGCTCATGACGGCATACATGCTGAGGTAGTTCATGTTCCGACAATTAAACCCCTAGACTCAGTTACACTTCTGGAAAGCGTTGCGCGCACACGGCACGTTATAACCGCCGAGGAAGCCCAGATTAATGGCGGGTTGGGTGGAGCTGTGGCCGAACTTTTAGGCGAGCACTTGCCGACACCGATGCTAAGGGTTGGCATGAAAGACCGTTTTGGTGAGTCCGGCAAGCCGGAGGAGTTATTAAAGCATTTCGGTCTGACTCACACCCACATCGCGCTGGCCGCGCATCATATCCTGATGGACCACACCAATCACAAACACTAGGGAATAACAGGTAAATATATATGAATGAACAAGAACTTGAACACATAGCCAAAGCTCTTGTGGTAAGTGGCAAAGGGTTACTGGCAGCTGACGAGAGTTCGCATACATGTGAGAAACGGTTTGCCGCGGTGGGCGTAAAATGTACTGAAGATACAAGACGTGAGTATCGCCAACTGCTTCTTACGACTCCACGGGTGGGGGTATATTTAAGCGGCGTCATTCTTTTTGATGAGACATTTTGGCAGGCAACTGATTCCGGGCAGCCTTTCCGGAAGTATCTGGATACGCGTCAAGTTATTCCTGGCATAAAAGTCGATAAGGGGTTGATTGATTTACCTGGATTTGCAGGCGAGAAACTTACACAGGGGTTGGATGGCTTACCGGATCAGATGGCGGATTATGCCAATGCTGGCGCCAAATTTGCCAAATGGAGAGCAGTAATTACTATTGGCAACGGTATCCCAACCGATGAGTGCATAAGAGCAAATACTTTTGTTTTGGCGCGCTATGCTCGCATTTGCCAAGAGGCAGGTATCGTGCCCCTTGTAGAACCGGAAGTCTTATATGATGGCAACCATTCGATAGATCAATGCGAAGCAGTGATGGCTCGTGTTTTTGATAGTCTGTTTCAAACTATGCGAGCCTTTCGAACCTATCTGCCGGGAGTTATTCTTAAAACTAGTATGGCGTTGCCGGGCAAGGACAGCAGTGTACCCATGGACCATGACCAGGTTGCTAAGCGCACTCGCAGGGTACTACATGAGCACGTACCGCACGAGCTTGGTGGAATAGTGTTTTTAAGTGGTGGCCAGAGACCCAACGACGCTTTTATTAACCTCAATCGTATAGCAAAGAGTGGTTCGAACCCATGGGGTTTAACTTTTTCATACTCTCGAGCCTTACAAGACCCTGTGCTAAAGGCCTGGGCAAAAAACCGCCATGCCGTTAACGTCACACAGCAGCTCTTTCAAAGACAGCTATTTTTCGCGTCGGCGGCCAGCAAAGGTGAACTTAACGAGTCCACTCTAGAAAAGGATGACTTTGTAAGCCACAGCCAGGATTTATAGAAACTAAAAAGAAGGATCAGTATATTTTTTTACCTGCGGTACATCCGAAATAATTACGCTTATGCTAAAATGGCACTGAGTATGGGCGTCATAATAAAGAAAGAAATAAACTAAGAATGTCTGAAAAACAGCTAGATGTTTTAAGTGTCGGCGATGTGGTAACAGACGCCTTTATAAAATTAATTGATAATCAAGAACGAATTGAAAATTACCACAAAGAACCAAATATCTGTATGCCGTTCGGGGCTAAAATACCTTATGATCACGCCGAAATAGTCCCAGCCGTTGGTAATGCTAGCAACGCAAGCGTAGCTTTCGCTAAGCTTGGTCTAAAGTCTGGTTTGGTCGCTAACGTTGGAGGTGACAATAACGGCCGAGACATCTTGGCGGCTCTGAGCCATGCTAAGGTTGATAGTCGTTTTGTGCATATCAATCCGGGTAACGTTAGCAATTACCACTACGTATTGTGGTACAAAGAGGAACGTACGATATTAATAAAACATGAAGAGTACGACTACCACTGGCCGCATTTTAGGGTGATAGATATCCCAAAATGGATTTATTTTAGCTCAATTAGCCAACACGCTTTGGAATATCATGATCAGCTGGCGGCTTGGCTGGAGGGCCACGCACCGGTAAGGTTGGCCTTTCAGCCGGGGACTTTTCAGATACAAGCCGGCAGTCGCAGGTTAAAACGTATCTATCAACGCGCGGAAATTTTAGCTGTCAATCGTGAGGAGGCTACCAGGATTTCCGGTGGTAACCATGCCGATATCGATGATTTATTCAATAGATTACACGCGCTGGGTCCCAAAATAGTACTAATCAGTGACGGCCATGCCGGAGCCTACGCCAGTGACGGCATCAATCGCTACAAGATGCCAATCTACCCCGATCCTAAGCCGCCGTATGATCGCACTGGTGCTGGTGACGCCTTTACCTCAACGTTTGTTGCGGCTCTGATAAAAGGCGATGATCTGCAAACCGCTCTTTTGTGGGCGCCGATTAACGCAATGAGCGTTGTTCAGAAAGTTGGCGCCCAAGCGGGCCTACTTGGTGAAAAGGAGCTTAACCATTATCTGCGTCTAGCTCCGCACAGCTACCATCCCGAAAGGTTTGCCTAAAGATGATGCCAAAACCCCTTAGCCAATTATTAGATGACCGGCAGATGCCGATTGACGGGTTTGTGCAAATAGCCGAGGAGCTTAGCGGATACCCCAGCGAAGATGTGCGGCTTATGTCGGATCTAGCAACAAACGCCAGATCTGTATTAAACCAGCTGAACCAAGACCCCGCCGATACTACCGCCAGTGAGTTATACCATGCGCTGCTGGTTGAGTATAAGAAAGCCAGTGATAATTTTTCCAGGCAGATAGGCGAAAAAACCACTGACTCGGCAGCCAGGCGTTTAAAGCGCATCGTTCAGGTAGTTGCCCATGGGCAAGCCCAGCGGCAGGTCTGGGCCCTCAAAAAAACCGTTGCCAAACAGCTGCTAAAAAATCACCAACCCAAAAAACTAATGGCCGCGCTTCATTATCGGTCGCTTGATTCGATGCTCAAACGTGAAAACATCGGGCTTATATATGCTGCTTTGCGCTATACCGAATCGCCAAGGTGGCTGAAACTAATGCAAAAATCATATGTTAGCTTAAACTCAAAAGACTTTGAGATCAGAGATGCCGAGTTTATTGCCGCGCCCGGCGGGCGCTGGGCTATTATAGCCGTGAAGGCTCGCTCAATATCAAACGTTAACGAACTAGGGGTAATAATCTTTTGGCCAAACCTACAAGCAGACCGGATTGCCAGCTTAGGCTTATCAATACTTGGTTTGCGGGCAGCTGACGAATTACGCTGTAGCTCGGCTTGGCTGAAGTTGCATCAGTTCAATCCCAGTTTCAGTAAACTTCTATCCGGCAACTCTACGGTTAGCTTAAGCTCTCACGTAAAAATTGCTGATGGACAGTCTGTCACCTGGAGTGCTATAGCGCGGGCTTTCGCTAGCCGGCCAAAAACCGATTTTCCCCAGAGTTTTGAACCTCATCTTGAAAAATCGGACCTGAACCGCCAGACCCCTTCGAACTTGCTGCTAGGGCTTGTGCCCCATCTTCATCTATGGGCTGACTGTGAATATCTGCTGTTTAGCGATACTAACGGGCTATCAGTTTCTTGTAACTTAGCGGATATGGCGATAAATTACGCAGGTGTAAGGCCGCTGCGTAAACATGACCGTTCGGCAGGCACACAGATGCTAAAGGAGCAGCTGATTAGCCGTTACCTAACCCACCAGGGTTTCGAGAGACATATCCTAAGAGCTATCGAAAACAGTGTATCTGGACATCCGGATGATTACGCCGAAACGGTTAATTTCAATAAGTTTGGCGCGGTTACCAATCGTCGGTTGAAGGTGGTCTGATAGTGAAGATCAAAGGCGGCCGCTATCAAATATGTGTATCCGGCGCCGCGAAGGGCGATAGCGTGGAACAAGGTAGAGAGCTTGCAAAAGAGGTCGGGTCCGCTATAGCCAAAGCAAAACATACCCTCCTGACTGGCGCTACTAGCGGCGTTCCTGAACTAGCAGCTACTGCTTATAAGAGTGCTGGCGGGCCGATGAGTCTTGGTATAAGTCCGGCGGCCACTAAGATAGAACACGTTGTAAAATACCACCTGCCGGTGGATCAGTATGACTGCATCCTGTATACGGGTTTGCATTATATCGGCCGCGACACGCTACTGATTAATTCGTCGGATGCAGTTGTAAGTATCGGCGGCCGTTTAGGCACTTTGCATGAGTTTACTATCGCCATGGAAACTCGCA
>PFEG01000001.1 GCA_002793885.1 Candidatus Saccharibacteria bacterium CG10_big_fil_rev_8_21_14_0_10_47_8 | reverse complement strand
CATGTGGGTAGTGAGCAGTTACGCCTCGGCTGATTGACAGCTTAGGCGTGAATATGTTATAATTACAACATTACCATCTGGGTAATGCTTAAGTTATACTGTTAACTAGAAATGGCTAAAAAACAAATGGCTAAAAAACGAAAATCCACGCGTAAAACTACTAAAAAGGCTGAAGAATCCAAAATCTCCGGCGGATTCTGGCGCGGCCTGGGCGCCGTTACACTGATTATCGCCGGCATCGTGCTGCTTTTTGGGGTGTTTATAAGTGCCCCGCTGCCCCTAGGAATGTGGAATGGTTTTTGGTGGACTTTTGGAACGGCCACATTAGTCGCGCCACTGATATTGATTTACCTGGGTTTAACCAAGTTTTTCAGCGAGGACCAACGTATACCGTTGGCTAAAATGGCTGGCAGTATCAGTTTGTTAGTTTTTTTATCCAGCTGGCTGCACACCATGTTTTTGCACCAGGACGCATTCGGGGTAATAACCGGCGGCCATGGCGGCCATGTCGGGCAAGCGGTAGGCAATGTTTTGGTTGGGGGCTTGGGTAAATTTCTATCTTCTTTGGTGTTTTTTGTGCTGACTATTTTTGCGGTGCTGTTCACTTTTGCGATTGAGCCGCGCTCGCTGCTTAAACTGGCGGAGCTGTTTAAACGTGAAAAACTTGAAGGTGATGAAGACTTAAATGCCCTAAAGAGCAAAATGGGCCCAGATTTTCAACTTAACGAGGGTGTACCGGTAGAACGCCATGGCTTAGGAGCATCTACAGCCCGCATGACTAGCTTGCGCAACAGCGCCCAAAAGCTGGCTCCCGAGCAAAATCATGCTGCGCTAACAGCTGCCAGTGACCCCGACTGGAAGTTTCCGTCACTCGATCTGTTGAGCGATAAACAGGACAAAGCAGATGCCGGCGACGTAAAGGGCAACGCCGAAATTATCAAAGAAACTTTTGCCCAGTTTAACTATGACGTAGAGGTCGAGGGAGCCAATGTCGGGCCGCGGGTTACCCAATTTACGCTTAAGCCGCCATCTGGCGTCAAACTGGAAAAAATCGAATCGCTGGACAAAAACCTGGCTTACGGGCTAGAGGCACAGAACGTAAGAATTGAGGCGCCGATTCCGGGCAAACGGGCCGTAGGCATTGAAGTACCCAATAAAAAATCAGCCACGGTAACACTGCGCAGTATCTTGAGTAGCAGTGAGTGGCAGGAAGTGCATAGCCCGCTGGCCTTTGCCGTGGGTAAAGACATAGCCGGCACGCCAATAGTTGCTGATCTAGAAGATATGCCGCATGTTTTAATTGCCGGCCAGACAAAAGCCGGTAAAAGTGTGATGATTAACAGTTTGTTGGGCAGCGTGCTGTATCGCAACAGCCCGTCGGATTTAAAGCTGATTTTAATTGATCCTAAACACGTCGAAATGGCGCCGTACGACGGCATTCCCCATCTTATAGCTCCGGTGATCAACCAGCCCGAAAAGTGCATCAGCGCCTTAAAATGGGCGGTTGCCGAAATGGATAGGCGTCTTAAAGCCTTTGCTGAAGTAAAACAGCGGGACATCCAAGGCTACAATCAACTTAAAAACGAAGAAGGTATGCCTTACATCGTGATAGTTATAGATGAGCTGGCAGACTTGATGATGGTAGCGGCCCGCGACGTTGAATCGTTGGTAGTACGCATTGCCCAAAAAGCCCGGGCAGCCGGCATCCATCTGGTACTGGCCACTCAGCGCCCCAGCGTAGATGTCATTACCGGCCTGATTAAGGCCAATGTGCCCTGCCGCATTGCCTTTACCGTTGTACAACAGGTAGACAGCCGTACAATTATAGACCAAGTTGGCGCCGAAAAGCTGCTTGGGCGCGGTGATATGTTGTTTAAGACTTCGGATATGCCCAAGCCCAAACGCATGCAGGGCGCCTTAATCAGCAGTGTCGAGACCAATAAACTCTGCGACTTTTTGCGCAGCCAGCGCCCACCTCAATACAACGAAGAAGTTATCAGCCAGCCGGTTCAGCTCGGCAAGGGCGGGGTAGTAGCTTCTATAGACCACGATGATGACGAGGCCTGGAAGGATGCTGTAATGGTTGTAGTTAATACCAGAAAAGCCAGTACTTCTTTATTACAGCGCAAATTGCGGCTTGGTTACGGCCGGGCCTCACGTCTGATGGATATGATGGAAGAACAGGGCATAATCGCGCCTTCCGATGGCACAAACCGCCCGCGTGAAGTATTGGTAAGCAGCGTGGATGAAGTCTTTAGCGAGCCCGAGGCAACAGCGGCCGAGAACCCAGACGGCGATGTCTACGACGACATGCCCGACAAGCCGCAAAACAAACGCTAATTCTTTAACTGTTGACATAAGGGCTCAGTCTTTGTCACTATATACATTATAAAAGTGAGTAAATAGCAAATTAGTTGGGTAAATATATAGTGGAAAGAGACCCGAAAAATGGCCATCCTGGGGCGGAGTTAGGTAATCCGTCTGATGAAGGCGTGTATAGGGTGGGACGTATTGCTAGGGTAGTAAGAGTCCTATTTGGGCCTAAACGCGGAGGAGTAGAGGATGTAGAAGAAGCTAAAGATGGGACTCCTGAGAACGGAAAAACAACAGAAGCATTAGATGAGACCCCTGAGGAACGAGAGACAAGACTTTGTAGGGAGCGGCTTTGGAAGGCAGCTTTGTTGGCGCTACTCGATAAGGAGGAAGATAGACATAAGTTAATTGACGGCGACAGCTCGGTTCTATTATTGGCCCAGAAAAGACATTATGTTGCCAAACAAAGTGATGTAAGCAACGGCGTTGACATGACTGTTGACCCTGTTTTTCTAGCCGCTGACGATATGAGCCCAATAGACCTAGTGGCTATAATTATTGACACCGAGCTTTTCGCAGTTAGTAGGGGGAGTAGAGGTAGACAGCGAGTTCGCGTTAAGCTTGTAAGCGATCCGATAGACGAATCGAGTGTAGAAGTTATAGATGACTCTTCTGCTCAGTCGGTCGGGCTCCGCCCTGCCTATGCCCTCATGGTTGTGTCGCAACTAGCACATAACTTTGGTGTACGCAGATTAGACGTGGAAGCTCTCTAGGTTTTGGTTGACAAACAGGGGTGACTGACCTATAATAATTGGTAGTAAAAGTTAAGCTTCAGCTCAAGGCGACTCTTTAGGTACTTGGGCTTACGACCAAAGGAAGGAGTTCATTTGAACCAATATGAAGTGGCTGTGCTTTACCATCCGGATCTGGAAATAGATATGGAAAAAGCCAGCAAAAAAATAGATAAAATTATCACCGATAACGGCGGTAAAATCACCAAAACCGATAACTGGGGCAAGCGCAAGCTGGCCTACACCATCAAAAAACTTGACCATGCCGTGTATGTGTTTTACACAGTTGATATACCTGCGCAAAACGTCGGCAAAGTAGAACAAGTTTTTAATATTACAGATGAGATTATCCGTTTTCTAATAACCCGCCCGGATTTGAAAGCTATGGCCAAGGCCGAGACTCTAAAGGCCGAAAAGGCTAAAAAAGCCGCCGAGCGCCAAGACCGCGATGACGCCCCTGAAGAAAATGCTAAGGAAGAAGAGTAGAATGAAAATACAAGGTTACGGGTTACAGTGGGCAGGTTACAGTAAATTCATTAGCTTCTGTAACCTACAACCTCTAATCTGTAACCTAAGTCCGACGAAGGAGGATTAAGATGGCAAGAAGTTTTAACCAAGTAACCTTAATGGGCAATTTGACCCGCGACCCGGAGCTGCGGAGTACCCCAAATGGCCAAAGTGTTTGCAGTTTTAGCTTGGCGCTTAACCGCAGTTATAAAAACGCCAGCAGCGGTGAGTGGGTAGAAGCCACAGACTATGTGGACATAGTGGCCTGGGGACCTTTGGGCGAGCGTGTAGCGCAATATCTTAGCAAGGGCCGCCCGGCCTTAGTTAGCGGCCGCCTGCAGAGCCGCAGCTGGGAACAAGAAGGCCAAAAACGCAGCAAAGTAGAGGTAGTAGCTAACGATGTTACCTTCCTGGGCAGCCCAAGCGGTGGTGGCGGTGGCGCCCCGGCAGGCGGCAGCGATGCGCCGGCAGCTTCCAGCACCAAAGACGATACTAAAAAGGCTAGTAAAAAAGCCAAGGACGACGAAGTTGTCATCGAAGATATTGGCGATAAGCCGATAAACCTTGATGACATCCCATTTTAATGAAAGGTTACAGTGGACAGGTTACGGGTTACAGCATGACTTTCCGAAACTGTAACCTACAACCTCTAACCTGTAACCTAATTCGACTAAAAAGGAGAATATTTTGGCAAAGATTTTTAAACACAGAACCGACGTAGCATTTTTTGACTACAAGGATTTTAAGACCTTGCAGCGCTATGTTAACCAGTACGGGCAGATCGAGCAGCGTAAAAGGACTGGTTTAACAGAGAGTAAGCAGCGCCAGCTAGCCCGGGCTATCAAGCGCGCCCGGCACATCGCCTTATTGCCTTTTGTAAGCAACGGCTAAGGCAATGGCCGATATAGCCGCGCTGGGACGTTTTATTAAGGGTCTTGCTGGGGAGCGGCTATTTATTGCTGGTATAAACGGCGTAACCGGCATGGTTGAAATGCAGACTAATAACCTTCGGCTATCGTTTGTACAATACGCAAAAAATGCTGGCAATGAGAAGTACAAGCAGAAATTCTTAGAAGCCTTGTATACGGCACAAGCGGTATCGGTTATAACGGATAAAGAGTTAAAATATTGCGAGGATCTACTCGAATAGGTAAGCAAAATGGCACTATCGATAACTAATTTAAAAAAGGGCACTATTTTTCAGCTGGACGGCGTGCCATATCGGGTGCTGGACTATAGTCAAAAAGTCATGGGGCGTGGTGGCTCAACAGTTAAGGTGAAGATAAAAAGCCTTATTGACGGCAAAGTACTGCCTAAAACCTTCCATGGCAGTGACCAAGTAGATAGCGCCGATGTCGCTAGCCGTAGCGTCCAGTACCTATACGCTGACGACGCGAATTATTATTTTATGGGCAGCGATAGCTATGAGCAATTTAGTGTCCCTGCCGCTGATATAGCGGATCAAGCTGGTTACTTAAAGGAAGGTTCACCAGCTACAGCCCAGTTATTTGACGGCCGGGTAATAGGTATAGAACTGCCTAAAAACGTGGCCTTGTTTGTAAAATACACCGAAAACGCTGTTAAGGGAGATACAAGCAGCGCCATCCAAAAAGATGCCACCCTAGAAACCGGCTTAGTTATTAGAGTCCCGGCGTTTATTAAATCGGGCGATATTGTATCCGTTGACACGGGTACCGGTACTTACCGCGGACGTCAAAAATGATCATGAGCGACACAGAACGTTTTTACCTTGCTTATCTTACCGAACCTCGTGAGGCCGGTGATAGCTCGCCACATTCTCCGCAACACCTGACCCTTGTGCCGCCGTTTGTATCAGATGCACAAACCGTAGTCGATGCCGTTCATTCCGTTAAGGATACTTTTAGACAGTTTCCGTTCAAGATAGCCGAACGGGTGCAAATTGGACCCAACCAGAACGTAGCTGTTTACACTATACGGCCAGTCCAAATCTTAGTTGCCCTGCACAAGGCTCTTTTGGATGAGCTGGAGCATAGGGGTATTGATATGTCACACCTAAAATACGTTCGAGATGAATACGTTCCACACATTACTATTAAGCCCAAGCACCCGACGCTGCAGAAAGGGCAAAGGTTAGTTGTCGATCATATTGCCGTTATGCAAAAGGCTAAAGAGGCAAGAACGGTGCTTGCCAAAGAACATCTGGAGCAGTGAGTGAACAAATTTCGGCTAGATACGTCTTTGGTAGTGCGCAAATTATGCGCTACCCGGTCGCAGGCAGAGAGCTATATAAAGCTTGGCAAGGTGAAGATTAATGGCGAGGTTGTATTAAAACCGGGCCATTTTGTAGGTGAACATGACAAAGTGTTGTTGAGTGTCAAGGAGCAATATGTTAGCCGGGCAGGTTTAAAACTGGCCAGCGTCGCTGAGGTACTTGGCTTGGATTTTAAGGATAAGTTGGTTTTGGATGTAGGCAGCAGTACCGGCGGGTTTACCGACTACGCCTTAAAACATGGTGCTAAAAAGGTGATAGCCGTAGATGTGGGGACTGACCAAATGCATCCCAATTTACGCACAGACCCGCGAGTGGAACTACACGAAAAAACCGACATCCGTAGCTTAGTTTCCAAGGAGGCTCCTTGGAAACAGGGGAAAGATGGTGTAATAAGTATTTCGACTAAGCCTGACATTATAATGATTGACGTAAGCTTTATAAGCCTTCGCGATGTTCTGCTCGCCATTGCCAAGTTGAGTAAATCTAGTACTCAAATTATAGCTATGTTAAAACCCCAATTTGAAGCCGGAAAAGCTGATATTAACAGGGGAGTAGTTAAAAATGATAGCCTTAGGCGCAAAATCATGAAAGACTTTGAAGCTTGGGTAAAAAGAACTTTTTTGATAGTTGGTAAAGCCGACAGCCAGGTAGCTGGCAGTAAAGGCAACCTAGAACGCTTTTATCTTTTGCGGGTTATGAGCGCTAAGCTATCCCTTTAAAACTTTATTGATTTTCGTTGGTCACAAGCGTAACCTAAAAAATAGGTTTAACATTAAATAAAAACTTAAAAATGGATCAGGTTAGAAAGTTTGGACGCAATGAGTATATGAATTTTTATTCATATACATATACTCCTGCGCACGGCTACCAGCCAGTGTTGCCGACTCACCACTTTCCAGCGCGCCAGGCTCTGCTGGCCGTGGCTATATTTGTTATGGTTTTATCAATAAGTACTTCGGGGATACATTGGCGAGCTAACCGCTTGGTGGTATCACGTCCAACCCCAAGTGCCCAGGCAGCCAGTAGTAACCTTGAGCCGGCACCAGTGGATCAAGTGCCAGCAGTGGTAGAACAATTCCAACCATCTCCATCAGCTCCTGCCGCACCCATAGTCGACAAAGGGCTCCAGACAATTTTAGAAAGCTGGGCGGCTAACCATCCTGCCTACAAGTGGTCAATGGCCGTGCAGGGCATGGACAATGATAAAAGATTTGCTTCGCTTGATTCCGATACTAAAATGCCCCTGGCTAGTATCTATAAGCTGTTTTTAACGTATCCGCTTTTTCAGATGCTTCCGCTCGATAAGTTTGATCAGACATATCTATCGGTTGACGGTACCAGCAAGACAGTAGGGGACTGCGTAAATACCATGTTGGGCCGTTCGGATAACTCTTGCGGCGAGGCTATCGGTAGTTACGTTGGATGGGCTCACGCTGACAGGGTACTTAACGGAGCGGGTTTTACCCATACTGAGCTAAATAGTAATGCTGGCACCAAGTCCAGCACCGGTGATACCGCCAAGCTTCTCAAGGAGATTTATAATGGTAGTCTTTATACCGAGCAGCAGCGGCTATATATTTTGAATATATTAAAACAACAGACCAGGCGCAGCGGCATTCCAGCTGGCTGTTCGGGCTGTGTGGTGGCCGATAAAACCGGTGAGCTAGCCTATGTTAATAACGATGCCGGGATAGTTTATTACGTTAGTGATGTCTATGTTTTAGTGATTTTTAGCGATGGAGCCGACTATAGCCACATTGCCTCTTTAACCACCCAAATACAACAGTATATGGCCAGTTAAACGTTGAATCTAAACTCCACTACATCATCTGGCTGCATGATATAGGTTTTACCCTCGGTGCGGATTTTGCCGGCACTTTTGGCGGCTTGTTCGGAGCCTGCTGTTATCAGGTCGTTATAATCCACCACTTGGGCGGCAATAAAACCCCGTTCAAAATCGGTATGTATAACACCGGCGGCCTGCGGAGCAGTCGAGCCTTTTTTTATGGTCCAGGCCCGCACTTCTTTTTCTCCGGCGGTCAGATAGCTTTGCAGCCCCAGCGTGCCGTAGGCAGCATGGATCAGCTGCACGAGGCCGCTTTCTTTTTGCCCATAACTTTCCAGTAGTTCGCTGCGGTCTGCCTTGTCCAGTCCGCGGAGCTCACTCTCCAATTTGGCACAGATAAAAACGGCTTTTGACGGCGCTACCATATCCGTTAATTCCTTTTTCAGGGTGGCACCCTGTAAAGCTTCTGCCAGGGTTGCTTCGTCGATGTTAAAGACATATATTACCGGTTTGACAGTCAGGAGTTGCAGGTCGGCGATAGCTTCGTGGTTTAGACCCTCTATGGTCCAAACAGGTTTGCCATCGTCGAGGTGTAGCTTAATCTCATGCAAGCTATCCAGCACCGGTTTAAGCTTTGGGTTAGCCTTAACCTCTTTCTCAACGCGGGGCAGACGATTTTCTACCGTTTGTAAATCTGCCAAAACCAACTCGGTGTTGATAACCTCGATGTCTTTTTTGGGATTCGGCACAGTTTCGACGTGTTGGACGTTAGGGTCCGAAAATGCTCGCACAACGTGGCAAATGGCGTTACAGCTGCGGATATTGGCCAAAAACTGATTGCCTAGGCCTTCGCCC
>PFEG01000019.1:2982-11792 GCA_002793885.1 Candidatus Saccharibacteria bacterium CG10_big_fil_rev_8_21_14_0_10_47_8 | reverse complement strand
AACGTTGCCCAGACTTTTGCTCATCTTGGCGCCATCCTCGGCTAGTACGTAACCGTGAATATAAACGGTGGTAAACGGGACCTCATCTGTTATGTACAAGCCCAGCATAACCATACGAATTACCCACTGGTGTAAGATTTCGCCGCCGGTTTCCATTAAGTTCAGGGGATAGAAGCGTTTAAAGTCGTCACTGTCGGGACCGCCCAGTGTAACAATCGGCCAGAGACCGCTTGAAAACCATGTATCAAAAACGTCCGGATCGCGGCGGTATGTTTTGCCATCTACCTCGATAGTTTCCTCTGTTATGCGTTCGTCAAAAATCCAATCGCCAGGGTCTTCGACGTTCTGGAAGGCCGGAATTGGAATGCCCCAGGCAATTTGGCGGCTGATATTCCAGTCCCTTACCTCTGTTAGGTAGCGTAGGGTTTGGGTCTTTTTGCTGGCCGGATAAAAGCTGATCCTGCCATCTTTTATGGCTTTGATAGCCTTGTCGGCCAGAGGCCGCATACTAACGAACCACTGCTCCCGTAAAAGAGGCTCAATAACGCTGTCGCATTTATAGCAGTGACCAACACTGTGAACGTAGTCCACTTCGTCAACCAATGTGCTCTCTTTCTTCAGATCATCTAACACCTTTTTACGGGCTTTTTGAACCGTAAGACCTTGGTAGGCCTTGGGGGCTTCCTGAGTTATTTTTCCATCGGTTCCAATAACACTAATCTGGGGTAGCTCGTGTCTCTGGGCTACCTCATAATCATTGGGGTCGTGCGCGGGTGTGATTTTAACTGCGCCACTGCCAAATTTTACGTCAACCATTTCATCGGCAATAATCGGAATTTCACGATTTACCAGGGGCAATCTAACTGTTTTGCCGATGTACTCCACATATCTTTTATCTTTGGGGTTTATGGCTACAGCGGTATCGCCAAGCATTGTTTCTGGGCGCGTTGTGGCAACTATAATATGGCCCGAGCCATCTGTTAGCGGGTATTTGATGTGCCAAAGCTTCCCCTGCTCTTCCTTGTGCACCACTTCAATATCCGAGAAACCGGTGCCATGGTAGGTACAGAAGTTAACAATTCTAGCGCCCCTGTAAATTAGGTCATCGTGCCACATCTTCTCAAAAGTCTGGTAAGCCGTCGATACAACCTGGTTATCGAGACTGAATGTAAATCGGCTCCAATCCAAACTGGCGCCCAACTCTCTTAGCTGGGCTTCAAAGTTATGCTTGTTGGTCTGAACAAAGTCCCAAACCTGGGCATATAACTCCTCTCGGGAGTAATCAAAACGGCTTTTGCCTTCGGCGTTAAGTTTTTTTTCAAAAACGACCCAAGTCTCAAAACCGGCGTGGTCGGCACCCGGTAGAAACAATGCCGCCCTGCCCCGTAAGCGATGGTAGCGTGTAAGAGAGTCTTCAATCGCCACTGTTAAGGCGTGGCCTATGTGTAGATCGCCGTTGGCGTTTGGTGGTGGTAAGACGAGGCTAAAGGTTTTTTCACTGCCCTTGTTGAGCGGCAAAAAAGCCCCTTCCCTTTCCCACAACGCGTAAATATCCGCTTCGTACTCGGCTGGATTATAGGCTTTGGGTAACTTCATAATCAGGCTTAGTATATCAGAACTACAGAGGTAGTACCTGCCCCATAAGTTCAGGCTCGAGAAAACAGAGGGAATGAGGGAGATAATAAGAAGCTAGAACCGAGGACTGTTTGAGGAGTTTTAGACGAGTTCCGCAGGTTCACTTCTTATTATGTCCTGAATGACCATCTTGTTTTCGAATACCTGAGAGTTTGGCACCACCTTTTCAGTAAAAGGTGGTAAAAGGGTTTCACGTGAAATTATGGACAAAACTCAACTAGTCTTTTCTCATGAAAAGACCACATAAAAGCTGCCCATACCGGTCTTTGTTTTTGTTCACCCCGTACCAATTCCTGAACGAGAAGAGAGGGAATACCTCTATTTCGAGTATCAAGATTTGGTGGCGGAGGCCACCCATGTTTGTTTTCAATTTTTAGCATAACAAGAACCTACTATCAAGACAAGCTTCGATGGTAGGTAGTCTCTAGTCAATAGTCGCTAGTTATTGGTCAAGCTACATCTGTAAATTGGGGTCGATCTCAAGGGAGTAGGGGTCGGCAGCAGGCTGGCCGAGAGAAGCCTTATAGAAGCCCAGGACCGCTATCATAGCGGCGTTATCCGTGCATAATTTCATATCCGTGTAAATAACCCGATTTTCAAAACTTTCGGACAACAAACGTCTGAGTTCCGAGTTGGCGGCTACCCCTCCAGCGACTACGATATCGGTCGGTTTAAATTCCTCTACGGCGATTTTAACAGGGGTGATTAGCGTTTCAAGGGCAGTACGCTGGAAGCTGGCGGCGATGTCATCTTTCTGGGAGCCGCTAAGGAGGCCAGCCAGCTCGTGAGAGGGCAGGGTAAAGTCTTTGCCTGCTATGGCCTGTGATGCCCTTAAAACGGCTGTCTTTAGTCCGCTAAAGCTAAACCTATAATCTCCTTTTGTGTGAGAGGTGAGACCTCTCACATTACTTCTAACGTCAAATTTCCTCACATCAAATTTCGCTTTGGGAAGTTTTATGGCTTTTGGGTTGCCACGTTCGGCCACTTTGGCGATAGCTGGCCCCCCGGGATAAGGCAGGCCCAGTATTTTGGCTACTTTATCAAAGGCCTCACCGACGGCATCGTCGACAGTCTGGCCTAAAACGGTGTATTTAAAATGATCCCTAAAGAAAACCAGCTGCGTATGACCTCCGCTAATAATGAGAGCTAATAGAGGGAATCTGGGCTGTTCCTTAGGTAGGCTATATGCTTTTAGCGTTAAGCTATTAGCCTTTTCCGTTAGGAAAGCGGCGTAGACATGGGCATGCACGTGGTCTATAGCGTATAAAGGTTTCTGTTTGGCAATAGCCAAAGTCCGAGCTGTCATAACCCCTATGATCAAACTGCCTGACAGGCCCGGGCCTTGGATGACCGCAATGGCGTCGATATTGTCCCAACCCACCTCTTTAACCGCTTCATCGATGACCGGCAGGATTGATTCTAAGTGGCTGCGGGCGGCTATTTCCGGTACCACACCCCCGTAAGCGGCATGTAAATCTACGCTGCTAGCAATCACATTAGATAGAAGTATCTTACCGTCCTCTACGACCGATGCGGCTGTTTCATCGCAACTTGTCTCTATCCCTAAAATCTTCACTTAGGTTACAGTATACTAATTGATATGAGTTTTCGTACTATCGTTAAGAAGTTGATACCCAGGCGGCTATTTAAGGCCATCGAGCCCTACGGGCATTTGTTAGAGGCAGTATTATTTAACATTTTATATGGCTTTCCTGGCCGGAAGTTCAAAGTTATCGGCATAACAGGGACAAATGGCAAGACTTCCACGGCCTATCTTATCCACCGCATGTTGCATGAAGCTGGCTACAAAGTCGGCCTGATGACCACTGTGGCTTATGGGGCGGGGCTGGATATTAATATGCAAATCCACCACATGACCAACGTGCCGGTACCGGAGCTGATGAGACGGCTAAAATATATGAAAAGCAAAAATGTAGAGTGGCTGGTGCTGGAAACGACTAGCCACGCGCTGGCGCAACACCGCGTGTGGGGTATCCCCTATAGTATGGCGGTGATGACCAATGTTACTCACGAACATCTTGATTACCATGGTACATTCGAAAGATACCGCGATGCCAAGCTCAAAATGTTTAAGCTGGCAAACAGAAATCGCCGTGGGCTACGCGTGGGTATTGCTAACGCCGACGATCCGGCTGGCCAACTCTTTGCTAAAGCAGTCAAAAATCCAGTGCTTTACGGTGTTAAAAAGGGCGATTTACGCGCTGAAAAAGTAAACTTATCACCGTCTGGCGTCCGCTATGTGGCGTGGATAGGCGAAGACGTATACAAAATTGATTGCAAGATTCCTGGCAGCTTTAATGTGTATAACTCGTTGGCAGCAGTTGCTACCGGCCGGGCGGTTGGGTTGAACAAGCAGCAAATCGAACAAGGAATTGCCGCGTTGGAAGGTGTAGAGGGCCGTATGACCCGTATTGATGAGGGACAGGACTTTGATGTGATCGTGGATTACGCCCACACACCAGACAGCTTTGAAAAGCTATTTAAAGACATCAAGCCGGTAGTGAAGGGTAAGCTGATTGTTATGTTTGGCTCTGCCGGCCGCAGAGATGAGGCCAAGCGAGCGGTGCAAGGCGAACTGGCTGGAAAATACTGCGACGAGGTGGTTATAACCGAAGAAGACGACCGCGATATTGACGGTCTAAAAATTATGGACCAAATTGCCGAAGGCGCTAAAAAGGCTGGGAAGAAACAAGATAAGGACCTATTTTTGGTGCATGACCGCACCGAGGCAATAAAATTTGCGATCGGGCGAGCCAAAAAAGGTGACACGGTTATGCTACTTGGCAAGGGCCACGAAAAAACCATCGAGCGAGCTGATGGAGAGCACCACTGGGATGAGATTGGCACCGCCCACAAAGCCCTGAAAAAACCAAAACCTTAACTATTTCTTTGGAATAGTTGCAGCCTGCGCCCAAAGAAGTTCAAAAATAATCTGCCAGCTTTGTGCTACATCCTTACTCTGTATAACAGTGGCGATTAAGTCTTTCCGTAAGGATATAAGGGCAACTTTATCCCCGTAAATATCTATTTCGGTGGGCAGTGAAAAGCTCTTACTGCTTAGAACTCTGAATGATCTAAGTAACTGTTCTTCGCTTAATTTAGGATGTTTTAAGGTGGTAGGCGTTAACGTTCTGTTAGTAATTCCAAGTTTTGCTCGATGAGCAGTATAGTCCCTTATAAAACTATCCAGCCGTTCATCATCGTAAATTGAACGTAACACGCATATTTCTTTGGGGTAGGGAGCCCTTAGAGTTTCCTCGTATACTTTTTTGATGCCCTCTAGTCCCTCATAATGCGCGATGCCGGGCTTATTGGTGGTCAGCTGGTAATCATTCATCATAAGCGGTAAAACGTTACTAAATATTGCCTCTCGTTCCTGTATTTCTTGCCGCTGTTTGTTGAGCAATTCCTGTAGTTTTATCGGGGGTTCCGCTTGGTAAACTTTCTTTTTTTTCATTTCCTTCTCGGTTGCTAAACCCTTTTCATGGAGTCCACGCAGGGCAGCGTAGCCGTTAACCCGGCTCAAGCCTGTAGTTTTTGCCAGTTGCGGCGGGGCCATAACCCCTTTTGAAACGAGGGTCTCGTAAGCAATACGCTCCGAAGGGGAAAGGCCAAGACTTACAAGTACGTCATACATAATTATGTTAATTATAGTTTAACAACCATTCAAATATAAAGTGTTTAATAAAGAAATAAAATGGTAATAAAGTATTGACATAATGTAATATTGGTGCTATACTTGCGCTTGGTTTCGGTGGAGTTTTGCTCTTGAAACCGTTCTTTAACAGAGTAGTAGATTTGCCGTGTCCAACCTGTGTGCTGAATAGTCTGCAGATTGGACATGGTAAAAACGACGAAAGGCTCACCATGACCGGAGGCGACCCCTCCATGCAAGATGTGCAGATCACCGTTCGTGGCTTCTGCATCCATCCGTACGACTTCTACTCCGAAGAAACACTCTTCGGCAGACAACCCGGCGACTGCTTGCCCGAGACCGAAACCCAACACCTGGTTGTGTTGCGGTATGAGGACACGCCGGACTACTTCCGGTTCGTGCAGGACTTCATCTGGCACCGTCTGCATCACCGGCGCACCGTCGTTCAGTACGATCGGGGTGACGAAAACCCCGAGTACTACGACGAGTTCGAGAGAGCGGGTTACGGTCGTATATGCCGCTCCGCCATCAGCCAGTTCTTCCGCGGTCTCTTGGTCGGTACAAGTGTTGATGGTGAGCTTCGGGCAGTAGGCTGCGAACAGCATGGGAGCAGGCAAGGCATCACTGTCATCGCCGATAGGGCGACAGTGAACGAAGTGATCGTCTCGCTGTTCGGTCTTAGGTACCTTCTGCGCTTCTTCGAATACCAGCTCACCGGTGCACCGTCGTAGGAAGAGTCGCCAGAGGCCAAACACTACCCCGCCGGCCTTCGGGCCGGCGGGGTACCGCCCCTTTCACTACTACTCTGTTACTTTCTATTGATTATACTTTTAACGTTGTCGTTTGCGGCGACCGCGTATCGTAGCGTTTGCTCGAAGATACTCGTTCTTTTGTTTCCCAAAAAGTTCTTGGCGGTCAGTATACATCATTGGAAAGAGCCGGCCTTGCATGAGATTTAGTACCATATGGCCGATGTCGTTTCGCAGCGCTAAGCTTCGAGGATCATAATAAGTTTGTATAGTTTCTATACGTCTTTGCAGAGCATTTTTTGTTTGAGTATCTTCTGATTGGGTAATCCCTTCTTGTAAACGGCGTATCTCGGCTTGCTCGTCATCACTCAACTCCGCGTCGGCCTTTCTTATCCATGGGGCAGTGCCAGTAAACTTCCAACTTCCTTCCAAGTAGCGTTCAGGGGTATTTCTATTCCGTGTCGGTACTGGGTCAAATATACCACGTCCTTCTTGGTGGTACAGCCCAGTCTGATCATTTTTTCTAGGATACCATACTGGTATTTCTTTAACTTCTGTAACTCGCTTCCGGGTAGTTGGATCATACACGGTACCATGGCGTATCCACGCAGCCCCGTCTACTGTACTAGTAGGAAACGCTTGAGAGAATAAGTCGACTGCAGTGGTCAGGGTATCGCCTGTTTCACTCTGTTCATCAACAACTAGTATTCGTCTGTCATCAAGATTGTGTTGCTTATCGATCGTGAAGATACTTCGCAAGCTCTCAATATCTGCTTCGGTTGCTACACGCCTGTTATTATCTCCATCAAAAGCTATTGTTGGATCTTCGCGCCACTGTAACCTATCTATATTGGCAAACTTCACATCTGGCATAGGTACAACCTCTGTCTCTCCGGTGTCCGGGTTTAATCTTTCGGAAGCGATGTGGGGCCAAAGTTGACGAAGCATCCACGAAAGAGGCCGAGCAGACTTATCTAAGAAGATCACAGTGTCAAACGGCTCCGAGTCTTTGCCGACTATACGTTCTATAAGTTTACTCGTGAGAGTAATATAACGCTCGTGAAGCTCAGCGTCAGATTCGGCTGAGGTATGGTAAGCCGATGCTCGCAGTTCGCTAAACTTATGCTGACTTGCGTCGTTCGGAGAAGGTTGTGACTCTTTCATTTTTGTTTTGTTGCAGCTGCTTCCTTGACTATATTAACACAAAAGGTATAATAAAGTCAATATTATGAGATTATATGGAGTTCGTGAAGCGGGAAGTGAAGAGCTAGTTTGGGAAAATTTACACCAGCATGCCCTTAAAGCTCTTGATACTGGCTCCGCACTTTTTACTCAGGGTGAACACGAAAGCCTCATAGTGTCGTTTGCACTTTTAGTGGGAAGGATAGTGGTAGCCAAACAATACGACACCTCTCCGCCGCGACTTAGCCTTGAAATTTCGGGAACAGCTCAGGGAACAGACTTACAAGAACCAAGTGACTACGTTGGTTTTTATGCCGACGGGGATGATTGTATACGTTTACGAATTGATGAACGTTAGTAAAGATTAGACTATTCGTTATCGAGTGTAAGGGCGATGCAGCGGATGAAGCCGCCACCCTTAATGAGTTCGGGAGCATCTATAGTAATAGTCTTAAGCCCACGGGCATCTATAGCTGCTTGTAGTTTTGGTGCACTAGAGCTCATAATTACAGTTTCTCCGGTTGAAACCAGATTGCAGGCAAAACCCTTAACGGCCTCAGCGTATGCTACCTCAATTTTTTCAATGCCGGGAAGATTGCGAATTACATCTCTGCTGGCAGGCAAGAATGCCTTGGAGCACCAAGCGATAAGATTCGGACGCAAAATTGCTATGGCTAAGTCTATGTCATAAAAGAAACTGTCTGGCCAACCGGAGTATTTATTAATAACAGGCTTTCCAAAGCCAAAAAAACTGCGTTTGGGGATGGTTTGTAGGCTTATTACGTCGTAGCCAAGCTGTTCAGCCACAAACTGGTGAGCGGCAACTTCTGTGCGGTAGCCCAAACCAGCTAGGAGATAATTTCCACAGGGTAGGGCATCGGCCTGACCACTGAAGTGAACGCTATTTGGAAGTTTCATAACATCTTTGCCTAGTGAGCGTAAAGTGGCTTCTGCATAAGGTTCTTCGCCAGTTCGAGCAGGAGGCAAAGTGGACAAGACGACTTTGTTGCCTCGTACTAGACCCCAGTTGGATGTATAAACACCATCCTGGCAATTTGCCGGCGGATCAACTTTTATAACTTTTATACCAGCGTTCTGCATAGCCGTGAGGATAGTGGCATGCTCCTGCTTGGCGCGTTCTACATTTATAGACCCCTTTTTATTTACATAGTAGGGATTGATGGCTTGTTGGTCGCTAAAAAAATCGGCGCCGGACGTTAAAACGGTTTTGTTTATTTGATTTGAACTCATCCAAGAGTATCCCTCCGGCCATAAACGGTCAGATTTTTGGCTGCAAAAGCGCTATCGCTCGTCCACGTAACTACAATTACGCTCCCTTTCGCTATCGCTTTTTCGCTTAAAAACTGCTCCGTTTCTGATACAGAAGTTACTCTGGGATGAGTTCTAGACATCTTGCTAGATTATAGCAAAAGGGTTAAGGCGCAGAGTATAAAAAAAGCGAAAAGCCGCGAGCCCGAGTAGGGCTGCGGCTGGTATGGTGTAATCCAGCTGGCATCAATGCCATAAACACCTACGCATCACTGCGTAAATTCCCCTGGCGGGACCCG
>PFEG01000019.1:0-2947 GCA_002793885.1 Candidatus Saccharibacteria bacterium CG10_big_fil_rev_8_21_14_0_10_47_8 | reverse complement strand
CGTCGCCCGGGTCCCTGGCTTGTACGGGACTAGCCGCGCAGACCCGCCGGGGCGGTCCTCAGGGCACGGACGTCACGCGACTGACGCCGGGCGACGCGAATTGCTGGCGAGGCCTCTTCGGGCTTGGGGAAGAGCTCCTGCAGGTGTCCCCACACCGTGTTCAAGCCGCTTTCGGTGGACACATCCTTCCACAAGCGCACGACGATGTAGCGGCGCTCGCTTCGCGGCTCGATCCTCACCCCCTTGACACGCGGATCGTGCTCCAGCACCTCCCTCAGAAGCCTCTCCTCGTGCGTTTGCATGAGGGAGTGCTCTCTCGGCCTGAGCTCGATGACGCAGCAAGCGCCATCGCTCGCCGAGGGGAAGACCCCGTAGGGGTAGGGCATCTCATTGGACCTAGAACTCATCAGAGAAGTCCCGTCTGTCGTTGGTTACAGGTTCCCAGCCAGGGACGACTGGATTGGCTAATACTAAAATAGCTCAGGAACGTTGTCAATAATTACTCCGAACTACTTGACAGATATTTTGGCACTCGTATATTATGAGTGCTAGCGACCTCAGTAAATATTGCTGGGGCAGAAATAAATTCACCCGCCTGAAATTTCAAAGAAATTTTGGTGGGTAAAGGAGGAGTTAAAATGGCAGTGAATTCGACACACTCATCACAAGCAAAATTGCAACCATTGGCTGATTGGGTTGTGGCCGAACAAGAAGAAGCTGTTACCAAGACAGCAAGCGGTCTCTACTTGCCCGATAAAGCGGCCGAAAAACCAAAAGTGGCTAAAGTGCTAAAAGTTGGCTCAAAAATTAAAGAGATCAAGGTTGGCGACCGGATCGTTTATAAGAGCTACAGCACCACCGACATCAAATTGGATGGCACCGAATACATCCTGGTTAAAGAAGAAGACATATTAGCTACCGTTAAGTAAATAATGGACAAATGCTCAATGAACAAATGGACAAATGAATGTAGAAATGAACCAATAATTCAACGCATTAATAGCATTGCCCATTCATTGAACATTGCCACATTGAACATTGATCATTAACGACAAAGGAGTTTTTAAGTGAGTAAAAAAGTATTTTATGATGATGATGCCCGCCGCCGGGTTTTAGGCGGCGCGCAGGTGCTTTACGACGCCGTAAAGACCACAATGGGTCCTAAAGGCCGCAATGTGGTTATTAGCAAAAGCTACGGCAACCCCACCGTTACACACGACGGCGTAACCGTTGCCAAGGGGGTTGAACTTGGGGACGTAGATGATGAGACGCTGGGCTACAAGGTCGGCGCGGAACTTATAAAACAGGCCGCCAGCAAGATGAACGACGTAGCGGGTGATGGCACCACCACCGTTACGATTTTGACCTACCATATCTTATATGAAGCCAATAAGCTGATTGCCGCTGGCCACAACCCGATACTACTTCGCAAGGGCTTAGAAGCGGCTGCTCATGATGTTTTGGCTAAATTGGGGGGCATGAGCGAATCTATATCCGGCAAAAAATCCCGTGTCGCAGAAGTTGCCACTATAAGCGCTGGTGACAGCGAGATTGGCGACCTGATTGCCGAGGTTATGGATAAAGTTGGAAAAGACGGCGTAGTAACCGTAGAAGAGGGCCAGGGACTGGCGCTGGAGAGTGAAGTCGTGGAAGGTTTTACCATGGACAAAGGTTACGTAAGCCCTTACATGGTTACCGATACCGCCCGGATGGAAGCCGTTTACGATAAGCCGGCCATTTTGATTACCGACCAAAAAATCAGCTCCGTACAAGAGTTTTTGCCGGTGTTGGAAAAACTGGCTCAAGCTGGCAAAAAAGACTTGGTGATTATTGCCGACGATGTTGAAGGCGAAGCCCTGGGGACATTAATTCTTAACCGCTTAAAGGGAGTGTTCAATACCGTAGCCGTTAAGGCTCCGGCTTTTGGTGACCGCCGTAAAGAAATCCTGGAAGATATTGCCATCCTGACTGGTGGCAATGTTATTACCGAAGACCGAGGCTATACCTTCGAAAATGCCGAACTGGCTATGGTTGGTAGCGCCCGCAAGGTAATCGTCACCAAAGACGAGACTACCATAATTGAGGGCGGCGGTTCTGCCGCCGAGGTAAAAGCCCGCATTAACCAAATCAATAAACAGATTGAAGCGGCAACTTCAGAGTACGACAAAGAAAACTTGGAAAAGCGGCGTGCCGCACTTTCGGGCAAAGTAGCAGTTATTAAAGTTGGCGGCGCTACCGAAACCGAAATTGAAGAAAAGAAGTTTAGGGTTGATGACGCTGTTGCCGCAGTTAAGGCAGCTTTGGAAGAGGGAATTGTAGCCGGCGGCGGCGTAACTCTTATTAATCTGGCCAAAGCGCTCAAGGCTGAGGGTAACGATTCAGTTGCAGCTGGAAAACAAATTCTAAAAAGCTCCCTGGAACAGCCTTTCCGTATTTTGCTGTCTAATGCTGGCTTAAATGCCGACGAGTGGCTGCCGCAGGTTAAATCAGCCAAGCCCGGCCATGGTGTAGATGTTAATAAGCCCACTAGCCTGATTGACCTCATGGCGGCTGGCATCATTGACCCTATGCGCGTGGTTAAAGAAGCCGTACAAAACGCTGTTTCAGTAGCCGGCACAGCCATAACCATGGGCGCGTTAGTTGTAGAAGTACCCGAAAAATCCGCTCCAGCTCCTGCCGTTCCCGACATGGGCGGCATGGGTATGATGTAAGACCATAGGAGGGGATGATTTCCCCCCTATCGCGCCGGTCCGCCGACTGATGGATCGGGCTGTCCTCCCCTACAGACGAAAAATAACTCCTGGAGTAAATCCAAGAGTTATTTGTTATTTATTAGCTAAGCTTTAGTTTTATACCCTAAGGACCTGTGGGGGTATAATTAAAGGAATGGCAGAGGGAATTGTAGATTTAAGTCCTAACCGCGAAGATAAGCCCGCCGTCGAGGCGC
>PFEG01000044.1:4283-13077 GCA_002793885.1 Candidatus Saccharibacteria bacterium CG10_big_fil_rev_8_21_14_0_10_47_8 | reverse complement strand
TGGAACAGCTCCTCTTGAATTAGTTGGTTTTTACAAACCTAATTCTACGGGTTGTTCCATTTTAGTTTAATGAGCCCACAATCCTGTACGAGATGCCCTAATTTAGAGGAAAGCACCACGTTTATCGGTAGCGTTGTTTTCTCTTGCTTACTTGAAAAATCCGTCCCGCCAAAAGACGGTTCAAGTTCAGATGAGTTTGTTGCACGTGGACCGACGGTACAATTGGTCAGTGAGGCCCTACTACTGGAAGGTTTAGATCCGGGAGCGGATGAAAACAAAACAGCTCTAAATTTTAGAAAACATGCTTTTGAAGCTAACGAGGAATGTCCTATTATGACAAGGATCGAAGATTTGTTTTTCAAAGGTAATGCTGATCAAATAGTTGATCTTAGCCCGCCTGGCCCGTTAATGACCCGAAAGAAACTAGAAGAAAAGCTTGGCTCAGGCAGCCAGATACTTAAAACTCTTCCAGAAACACCCCAATAGTCTATTAGCAGCGTTCTGGCTTCCATCCTTTGCTGGGCTTTCTCGTTACAAATCTTCTTCGCTGAAGCTACGATGGGTCGAGAGGTTTCGGAGGACGGGTCGGAGTACAGGGCGGCAACTAGCTGACTTCGTCCGCCTGAGCGGACTACGAAAGCCAAACACTACACAAAGTTTTTATTGCTAGTTTTTTTCTATATACTTTTATAAATGGCTGGTGAAGCAAGAGAAAAGTGTGCTGTGGCTGCAATTGTAGCCCCGAACACGAAAATACCAGCTTCAGTGCCGGCGTATGAGAGTCTGTTTGCTATGCAGCATCGAGGGGCAGAAGCAACTGGTCTGGCGAGTTTGGATCCAGACGGTAACTTACACTCTCATCGAGGGCGTGGCCTTGTTCGTGACGTTTATGATGAAGATATCATTCGGGCCCTGACTGGCTCTACTGCAGTGGGTCATAATCGATATCCGACTGCCGGTTCCAAAAAAGAACACAATCAACCCTTCGTAGATGGGGCGATTGGCTTTGCCTTCGGACATAACGGCACCTTACCTGTTACCGACCTTCTAGAAAGAGATTTGGAAAAAAATAATATTAACACTGCACATTGCAACGACTCTGAAATGGTGGGCTTAGCAATTGCACAGCGTATCCGAGGTGGTCATGGTCTTCCTCGTGCTACCGAGCTGGTCTATCCACTCCTACAGGGCGCTTTTTCGTGCGTTGCGATGCATGATGGGCTGGTAGTTGCTTTTCGAGACTCAAAGGGCATAAGACCGCTAGCGATTGGTTCGTTTGAAGGTGGTCGTGCTGTAGCATCTGAAACATGTGGTCTAGATATTATAGACGCTAAATATGATAGAGAAGTGATGCCGGGCGAGATGGTTATTATCGCTCAGGATGGCACGATTGAGTCGCGACAAATTGTCGAGGGCGAACCCAAACTCGATGCGTTTGAGATTGTTTATTTCGCACGGCACGATAGCCAACTATACGGCCAGGACGTTGATGAAGTTCGCAGACGATTTGGCGAACAGTTAGCTGGACAGCATCCTCCTTCACCTCAACTTAAGAATACTAAAAATATATTAGTCGTACCTATTCCAGATAGCTCTGTGCCAGCAGCCGAAGGTTATGCCGACAGACTTGGTTTGCAGCATAGATCTGCAGTTCTTAAAAATCGTTACAGTGGCCGCACATTTATGGTGCCCAGTGATGAAGGTGATGACGATAATCAAAAAAGTAGACTTAGTCAACTAAGGCGCAAACATAACATTCCACGTAACGCAATTAGGGGTAGAGATGTTATTTTTGTTGATGATTCTATTGTACGAATGAACACGATGCCTCGTATTGTTGCCCTGGCAAGATTTTTAGGTGCTCGCAGCGTATCTGTTTTAATAGCCTCGCCGCCGGTAATGTTTCCCGATTTTTATGGTATTGATACACCTCAACAGAGTGAATTGGCCGCGGCTAATATGACAATTGAGGCGATGCGAAAAGCAATTGACAGTAATTATCTGGGTTTTCTTTCGCTAAAGAGGATGATTAAGGCTACCGGCTTGCCCGCCGATATGTTTACCTTATCGTGTTTTAATGGTGAATATCCAATTGATATAGGTAGGGCTCGGAGAAAAGAAATTAAAAGGCCGGTGAACATGAGGCCAAATGGCAGGGTAAGCTATTTCTCCAAACATGATTTTTCAAATTTACCCGCCGTGGTATAAGTATTTATCTACTAAAGGCCTAAATTAAATAACAACTCGTTTGGGGCGTAGGATTCGCTTGGGCCGGCCGGCAGGCATGATTAGTTTACTCAGTTGTTTGTTAATTTCGGCGGCTTCTTCTTCCATACCTCGTGATTCATAGGCCTTACCTAACAAGCCATAGGTTTCGGGGTTGGGCTCTAGCTCAACAGCTTTTTCTAACTCCTGAAGCATTAATTTATCATTTCCCAATTTTTCTTGTACTTTGGCGTAGGCGATATGACGGGCAGCCAGTCCATCTTCTAGCTTAATGGCTTGCTCAAAAGCGGTGGCTGCTTTTTGATAATTTTCGGTCTCATAATATATTAAACCCAAGTTATGGAGGCTGGAGGCGCTTGGCTCAACACTGCTGGCAATCTCAAAACAGTCGATAGCATCTTTATACTCTCGCTGTTTGGCGTACAGAATACCCAGCCGGTTATAGGCCGCGGCGTTTTTTTCATCAATTTTAAGAATAGTTAGTAAAGCTTTCTCGGCACGCAAAAAACGGTTCTCACGCATACCGTGGTAGGCGATTTCCCATAGTTTATTTAACCTGTCACCGATACGCCTAGGTATAACTATCATCTGGTGCTCAGAGTGGCGGGCGTGCTTATAAACTAAAAAAGCAAGTAGGATTAAAAGTGCTAAAGCGTACATATACAGTTTTGTATTATAGCAGCCTCAAAGCTTTAAATTAAGTGCGAGCTCAAGGGCAATCAGCCTAGCGTTAACATTAGCAAGCCGAGCCCTGCGAAGTCTAGATATCAACTGGCGATTTTTTAGTAATCTGGAAGCAACTATCTTGCCCTGATTGTTGGGACTATGCTGCAAGGCTTCTAATACACGCTCAAGAGACTCAAAAAGATAGTCTAGCCGCTGTTTATCCTTGCTAATTTCATCAACCATCAGTAACCGCTCGTATGTATCGCATGACAAAAATAGTTTAGCCTCATCAATCGATTTTTTTAGTGGAACCTGGCTATCAACTAAGATAGACCCCATTAACTTCGCGGCACCGGAACTTAAATGCCAAGCGCTTTGTATGGTTTGGGGTCCGTGATTTGGCGTGTAGTAATTCATGGCGTTCTTTTTACTAACATTATGTACGGGAAGCACTCGGGTACGCGACACAATAGTCGGCAGGACGCTCATCCTGGATGGAGCCGTCAGTATAAATACCGTATCTGCCGCTGGTTCCTCTAAGGTTTTAAGTAAGGCGTTTTGGGCCTCCTCACTAAGCAAGTGGGCCTCCTCGATAACTACCACCCGTCTGATTGAAGCAGTACCTTGAGTCTTTAACGCCATCTTCTTTAATAGGTTCCTTACGGAGTCGATTGGTATCTCTTGCTTGTCGCTAGCTTTTTGCAATTTTATAAAGAAGGGGTGCTTACTTAGCTCGGCTACTGGCACACCCAACAGATCTGAGCTGATAGCCTCGGCAGCGCTCTTTTTACCCGACCCCGCTTCCCCGACAATCATCAGGGCGTGCGCAGGCTGTTTTAGAAAGGTTAGTATGTCAGCTCGCGTCTTTGGGTGTAGAAGCAAGTTGTCGGTAGCACTCACGCCCATCAAACCAACTCCTTAAAATTTTCTGGGATGGGAGCGCTAAAGACTTTTCGTTGGCCACCAGGAATAGTCAGCTCCAGTTTGTAAGCGTGAAGCATCATGTGTTGATTTTGATGGCCATAGACGTTATCGCCAACAATCGGATGTCCGATATAGGCCATGTGGACTCTTAACTGATGCGTCCGGCCAGTCGTTGGTTTAAGTTCAACTTGCGACTCGTTTATATCCTTGCCGCTACTTGTTTTTAGGAGATTGTACTCAGTTTGAGCCGGCCGGCCGAGTGGTGTGACTGTGAATGTCTGAGGATGTCTGGGATTACGGCCAATCGGAACATCGATAATCGCAGTTTTGGGTTCTGGTATACCTTCTACCACAGCTAGGTAAGTTTTCTTTACTTTATGAGACGAGAATTGTTTTTGCAGCCAAACTTGGGTGGAAGAGTTTTTAGCGCCGATAATAACACCACTGGTTGCCCGGTCTAAGCGGTGAACTACACCGGCTCGATTACCTATTAAACCCGGGTCTGTTATTTTAGTCGCCAAAAAACTGGCTACTGTGGCTTCATCGTTAAAACTACCCTTGCTATGCGTAAGCATACCAGCCGGCTTATCCATCACCACAACATCATCGTCCTCATAAATGATAGGTACAGCTACGGGTTTTGGTGAGTTACTAAGCGGGCTAATGTCTACCTGAACTTTGTCGCCAACCCGTAACTTATAGCCATACTTAACAGACTGGTCATTGACCAATACATGAATTCCATCAAATAGTTTAGTTAGTGTGGCGCGCCTAAATTGCGGAAAATTTTTGGCAATAAATATATCGGTCCGCAAGCCAGAATCGGCTGGCGTTACACTTATCTCTTGCATGCTTTTATTGTACATGTCCTTTAAGCGGCAGAACGCAGACCAACGGCTTGTTGGACCCTTAAAAGGGTCTCACTAGCAACTTTGCTCATAGCAACTTCATCACTCTCGAGCTTTTCTGTCAGAGCTCGACTATCAACCTGAGCCAGTTTGGCTTGCAGATCGGTCAGAAAATCTCTAACGACATCGGCCACCGCGGATTTGAGCTCGTTATAGCTTGATTTGCCTTGCCACTGGCTATTCACTTCGTCCTGGGGCTTATTAGACAGTAAGGCCAGTATTTGTAGTAAGTTGGTAACACCTGGCTGCTTCTCCCAGTCGTAATTAATCGATTCCAGCGAATCGGTAGTTGCAGCCATGACTTTTTTAGCGGCGTCAACGGGAGTATCGCTCAGCGTAATGGTACCGGTTGGATCTTCGACGCTTTTACTCATCTTTTTGTCAGGATTGCGCAAGCTGCGAATACGCACCGCCTCACTGCGTCCGGCAAACTCTGTTTGCTTAGCATTATTTTCAGGCACAATAAATAAACCAGGAAATTTGTTATTCGCTCTCATGCCTAAATCACGAGTAAACTCCACGTGTTGGCGCTGGTCTTCGCCCACAGGCACCCACTTAGCGCCGTAAAGCAGTATGTCTGATGCCATTAACACTGGGTAGTTAAATAGACCAACACTTACGTTCTCAGAATTACTACTCTTGTTCTTAAATTCGGTCATGCGCGACAGTTCGCCAAAGTAAGAAAAACAATCTAAGATCCAGGTTAACTCACTGTGTGCTGATATATAACTCTGGCGATAGATGTAGGTATCGGGCTGCTGGGTATCAAGCCCTGCGGCTACAAAAACTTTTAGGTTTTTTAAAGTTTGCTCATAAAGTTTTGTGTGATCGATTGGCGTGGTAAAGCTATGCAGGTCCGGTATGAACATGTTCAGCTGATACTTACCGGCATGCTTTTTTTGCATCTCTACCATAGGTAAAATAGCACCTAAATAATTGCCTAGATGCAGCTCGTTATTAGACCGTAAACCGGTTAAAATTACTTCTTTACTCACTCTTTGTATAGTATCCTTCAATTCAAGTTTGTCTGCAAGAGTGAGGGAGGTTTGCCGTTAGCGTTTGGTAAACTGGCGTTGTTTACGGGCGCTTTTAAGACCGAACTTCTTGCGTTCGCGTTCACGCGGATCACGGCCAAGCAAATCGGCTTTTTTGAGTGTGGCGCGGTAATCTTCATTTAACTCTGATAGCGCTTTAGCGATTCCTAAGCGTATGGCATCTACCTGGCTAGCATGGCCTCCGCCGGCAACTTTTACCATAACATTGTATTTCTGCGGCTTGATTTCCAATACTGTAAAGGGCTTAATAAGTTCGCTGTGCAAGTATTTGCTGTTGGCAAAGTAGTCGGCTACCGGCTTATCGTTTATTACAATCGTTCCTTTGCCCGAGGTTAAACGGACTCTGGCTGTCGCGCTTTTGCGTCGCCCCAGCGCGTAAAAATAGTTACTGCTCGCCATGGCTATTTCTTTCCTTTATATGTAAGTGATAGGGTTTGAGGTTTTTGGGCGGTGTGGTTATGGTCACTGCCGCTATAAACTTTGAGCCGCGCTAGCCGTCCATCACGCAATTTATTGATCGGTAACATGCCCCGGATGGCGTGAGTGATGGCGCGTGTGGGGTCAAGCTCTTGCGACTCAGCTAATGTCCGTTTTTTGATGCCGCCCGGAAAACCGCTGTGCCGCCAGTAAATTTTAGTCTGAAGCTTGTTGGCGCTAACAATCAATTTATCGGCATTAATCACAATAACGTAGTCACCGCCATCGACATGGGGTGTTAGTGATACCTTGTCTTTACCTATTAGTAGTCGGGAGGCCACCGTTGCCAAACGGCCTAGTGGTATCTTGGAAGCGTCTAGTAGGTACCATTGCCGCGTAACATTAGCCGGCTTGGCACTAAAAGTTTTCATTACTTTGTATCCTTTGCAGTGGTTTTTTTGGTAGTTGGTTTCTTAACGGCAGTAGATTTAGATGATACGTCGGCCGATTTTTTAGCTAACGGTTTGGCCTTAAGATCATCAACAAAACTGACTTTTGCTAATTGCACGCCGTCGCCGCGGCGCAACCCGCTCTTTTCAATCCGTAAGTAACCGCTGTTTCGGCTACTCAACTTTGGTGCTAACTCATCAACTAATTTGTGAGCGGCCTCTACGGTGTTTAGTGAACTTATTACTTGGCGACGGTTATGCAGACCGCCTTTTTTAGCCTTGGTAATTAGCTTTTCGGTGTAAGATACTGCCACTTTGGCTTTGGACAGAGTGGTTTCAATCGACTCATTTAGCACTAACGAATCGGCCAAACCCTTAATGAGTGCTTGGCGCTGGTCGCGCTGACGTCCAAATTTTTTTCCTTTATATCCGTGACGATGCATTACAAGCCTCCTCCGGAGGCAATTATCAATTTACAATTTACAATTTTCAATGAATTAACATTTGGCATTTGGCATTTGAGAAATGAAAATGTGGAAATAAATGTTAAATGTGAATTGGTAAATGGAAAATGGAATGACAGAGTCATGACTAGAGCTCCAACTCCGCCATTTTTTCTTTTACTTCATCCAGGGCCTTGTTGCCAAAACCCTTCAGATCGCGCAACTCGGCTTCGCTCAAAGAAAGTAGGTCCTTGATGGTGTGGATATCGTTGTTAACCAGCGCGTTAGTTGTACGAGCGCTTAAGTTAAGATCCTCTACCGAAGTCATAAGTTCGGCAGGTTCTTCAAAATCATCGGTCGGGTTGCCAACTGCTTCGCCACTAGATAAAGGCGCGGCAACCTCAACTCTTGTTTGGCCAGCTAAAGCCGTGTACTGATTGATCAGGATTGCGGCTGCTTCTTCGAAGGCTTCGCGCGGCGTTATCGAGCCGTCTGTATCAACAGTTAAAAGTAGCTTGTCCAAATTAGTTATCCGGCCCACTCTGGTGTTTTCAACCTTGTAACGTACCCGTAAAACAGGTGTGAACAGAGCATCAAGCATAATCATATCACTGATTATTTTGTTACTGCCTTGTTCGTCTAAAGCCCGGTAGCCACGGCCGATTTCTATACTCAGCTCCATGCTCAGACTGGTTTTATCGTCATCAATAGTACAAATTACATGATCAGGATTAACAACCTCTACGTTAGAGTTTTGCTGCAAGTCTTTAGCCTTAACCGGACCCTTGCCCTTTTTAGTCAGACGCAGCGTCTGGGGTTCCTCGCTAAAGACCTTAAAACGAACACCCTTGAGGTTGAGCATGATGGCCACCAAGTCTTCTTTGACGCCTTTGATGGTAGTGAATTCGTGACTAATGCCGTCAATTCTAAAGCCGGTCACAGCGGCGCCGGCGATGCTGGAGAGTAGTACACGGCGCAGGCTGTTTCCGAGCGTCATTCCGTAGCCTGTGTGCAGGGGTTCTATGGTGAAAGTGCTGCTGGTAGGGCTATGGTCGGTTATTGCTGCCAGTGTTGGTGTATGAATAAGTTTGCTCATCGATTTTTCCTCGCCTCCTTAGCGTGAATAGTATTCTACGATTAATTGTTCTTTTATATCAGGCTCTGCGTCATCACGGCTTGGAATACCGGTAACTTTAACTTCGCATTTTTTTCGACTAACTTTCAGCCAATCTGGAGTTACGGCTGGGGCCGGACTGACGTCGTCAAGACGCTTAAAGTAATCTGTTGCTTTACTACGCTCTCTAATTACGATAGCGTCTCCTATTACGACTCGGATAGATGGGATGTCAACGCGCCGCCCATTGAGCATAAAGTGGCCATGAGTTACTAATTGGCGGGCAGCCCGCCGCGAAACCGCCAGACCAGAACGATAGATAACATTATCTAACCTGAGCTCTAAAAATTCTAGAAGTTTGGTACCGGACATACCTTTGCTTCTGGACGCTTCATTCATAAGCTTAGCAAATTGACGTTCCAGCAAACCGTAAAGTCGTTTAACTTTTTGTTTCTCACGTAGCTGTATTGAGTACTGGCTGGGTTTAGATCGACGGCCACGTCCAGATGTTGCCTGCTCGCCAGGCATCGATGAACGCTTTACTAAAGCCTTGTGGGCTTTTGGGTGAAGAGCATAACCCTCACGCCGTGAC
>PFEG01000044.1:0-4217 GCA_002793885.1 Candidatus Saccharibacteria bacterium CG10_big_fil_rev_8_21_14_0_10_47_8 | reverse complement strand
GTTAAACGAATCATTTTTAGTTACGCTTTGCCTTCCTGGGACGGGTGCCGCCATGAGCAATTCCTGTAATGTCTTTGATGCTGTCAACCTGGACTTTCTGGTTTATTAGAGTCCTGATAGCCGCCTCACGCCCCATGCCCACGCCTCGAACACTGACGTCCACTTTCTCAAGCCCATAATTCTGTTTGGCGGTACTAATAGCCTTTTCGGCGGCAACTTGAGCGGCATAGGCTGTGCCCTTCTTTGATCCACGGAAGCCAGCGCTGCCAGCGCTGGCAGTTGTTAAAACGTTGCCACTGGTATCGGTAACCGTGATTATCGTATTGTTAAAAGTCGCCAAAACGTGCACCAAGCCCTGAGTTACCGCTCGGCGGGATTTCTTTTTCTTAGGAGCAGCCTTAACCGGAATTTCAGTTTCCGGTGAGATTTCTTGGCTTAGTACTTTAGTTTCTTCTGCCATATATACCTTCTTTTAAGTCTTAGAGGCGGCTTTTTTGGCGGTACCGCCAACAGTTACTTTCTTACCGCGCCTAGTTCGGGCGTTGGTTTTGGTACGCTGCCCACGGCTTGGCAAATTGGCTTTGTGGCGAAGCCCGCGATAGGTGTTAATGTCTTTGAGCCGCTTAATGTTACCAGTTACCACACGCTGCAGTTCACCCTCAACGCTATAGCCGCTATTTATTGCATCCTGGATCCGTCCGATTTCAGCATCGGTTAGGTTCTTAACCCTAACTATCGGTTCAACCTTAGCAGTATCTAGGATCTTTCTACTAAACTTTGGGCCGATACCGTAAATATAGGTCAGGGCTACATGCACCTGCTTTTCACTTGGTATGGTTACACCGGAAATTCTTGCCACTAGACGCCACCTTCCGTCAGCTCATTTTTCAATTTACATTTTTCAATTTTCAATAATTGAACATTGGCCATTGAACATTGGCCACTCAATGCTAATTGATAATTACTAATTGATAATTGGAATGACGTAATCATGACCTAACCTTGTCTCTGCTTATGCTTTGGTTTGAACTTATTGATAACATAAACGCGGCCCTTTCGGCGGACGATGATATCATCGGGACTTATTTTTTTTACACTGGCACGCACTTTCATGCGGATCATCTCCTTAGTTTAGATTAGTGATGACACACTGCTCTTAAAATGATAATTAGTTTTTGCGGTAGGTTATCCGACCCTTCGTAAGATCGTAAGGTGTCAATTCAACCGTCACGCTGTCACCGGGGACCAGACGGATGTAATGTTTCCGCATTTTTCCGGCAACGTGAGCTATGATTCGATGGCCATTTTCAAGTTCGACTCGAAACTTAGTACCTGGTAAGGCTTCTACTACCACTCCATTCAGTTCGATGACTTCCTTGTCTTTCGCCATAAAATATAACCTGAATAGTATATCAGTTTAGCTAAGGTGATGTAAAGGGGGTTTTTGCAGTATAAGTTTTAGGCTGTCGTAGTGCTGGAACGGCGGAGTGGCAAACGAGGTCTAAAACGTGATTTTTTGGGTTTGTCCCCACCGTCCCCACCGCCATCATAGAAGTAGTCCGGTTGTTCATATTGATCATAGGTAATCATAAGCGCTCGTGACTCTACCTGGCGTAGTGTTTCTAATGAAACCGACACTAAGATTAGGATGCTTGTGCCACCAAGGGCAATATTTTGGTTAACGTAAACCTGACCGATAATCGGCATTACCGCCAAAAGACCCAGAGCTATGGCTCCAAAAAACGTTAAGCGGTTAACAATCCGGCTAAGATACTTCTCGGTCTGCTTTCCGGAGCGTACATCGGCTATAAAGCCACCCTGTTTTTGTAGGTTCTCGGCGATTTCTTTGGAATTAAAGGTTACGCTCGTATAAAAGTAGGTGAAGACGAACACCAGCATAAAGTAGGTTAACGGATAGACCCATGGCTGCCAGCCACCGGCGTGGAAAGTAGCAGCACTAGGGTTTTGAAAGAGTTGAGACAGTTGAACGCCGACTTTTTCCCAATGTGTAGTTGCTACAGCACTAACGCCCTGACCGTGGGTCAAAAGCTGGCCGGCAAAGCTAGGTACGCTAAGAAAGGCCACAGCGAAGATAATCGGGATAACACCGGCCGTGATTAACTTAACCGGCAGAATAGTCGTAACGCCGCCGTAGGTTCGGTTGCCCTGCACACGCTTGGCGTAGTTAACTGTCAATTTGCGCGCCGCCTCATTTAATTTTACTACTGCCCACGTCACAAAAACCGTGGCCGCAGCAATCCCACCCAGTAGCATCAACCCGTGCCGACTGAATGCTTTGCCAAAAAGAACCAACTTGTCAGCTGCCACTCCAGATGCTGCCGTCCATCCAGCACTTCCCCATAGCTGCATGATAACTGACGGCAAGCTGCTAACTATACCAACCGTTATCAGTAGTGATATGCCGTTACCGATTGAACGTTCGGTAATTAGCTCGCCGAGCCACATCAGAACCATCGCACCGCCAGTTAAAGCAGCTATCATTAAAACCCATTGCATTCCGGAGGTATTGGCGGTAATATCTCCCAACCCACCAATACTTTGGGCTTCCTGGCGGATAAGATATATGGTGCCAACCGATTGAACTATGGCTAACGGGAAGGTCAGTATACGGGTGTACTGGTTAATCTTCTTGCGGCCAAACTCGCCCTCTTTATTCATGGCTTCCAACCGGGGGATAGCCTTAGTAAGAAGCTGCATAATAATTGAGGCGTTAATGTAAGCACCTAGACCGACCAGCATAATTGAAAAGTTCGCTAAAGCTCCGCCGGATAAGACATTTAAAAAGCCCAGCAAGTTGTTACCGCTAGTCTGGGTATAAAGGTTTTCTAGGACTTGTTTTAGGGTATGTGCGTCGCTAAGCGGCACCGGTACGTGAGCCAGGATACGGAAAACCAGCAGCATGCCCAGAACCGCTAAGATACGGGTGCGCATCTCTTTATGGCCAAGCGACTTAAGAATTATCTTCCAGTTCATCTTGCTGGACTTTTATCCCTCACTTATAAAATAGTAAATATCTGCGCCCAGTATACATGACGAATATATTCGTCGGCTACTGGCAGCTGTAGTCTAGGACTCCGTGCTTTTTTTCTTTGTGCTGCGGGCTAGGCGATTAACGGCTGTAAAATTTCCACCAGCCTTAGTTATCGCCTGAACCGCACCGGCGCTCGCAGACTGAAGTTTTACGTCTTTTTTGGACGTAATCTCACCACCGAGTAAGACTTTCAGGTTAACGTGCGGACTACTCGCCAAGCCGGCCTCGAAGGCAGCCTGATTATCAACAACGCCCTTTTTGATAGCGTCTAACTGGCTGGTATATATTGTTTCCGTGACAGAACGATGACTCTTAAAGCCTCTTAGCTTCGGAATACGCATATAGAGAGGCATCTGGCCGCCTTCAAAGCCGGCCCTGACGCTGCCGCTTTTTCGCGAGCCTTGGCCTTTTGTGCCACGACCGGCGGTTTTACCGCGTCCGGCAGCAATACCACGGCCTACTCGCAGCGGTGATTTAGATGGGCTTGTTTGTAGCTCGTTGAATTTCATTAACTTTTGACCTTTTGCTTAAGCTGTTTACTCTCGTTAGTCCTAGTAACCCACGTGGTTGCCGGTGCCATACTGGTCAGGGCGGCAAGTGTCGCATAAGCGGTATTTATGCGGTTGGATGAACCTAGTGATTTCGATAAGGCATTCTCGATGCCGGCCACCTCCAAAACAACACGGACGACACCGCCGGCTATTAAACCTGTGCCGGGTACAGCCGGCATGATTAAAATTTTAGCGCCGCCGACCTTACCTTCGACATCGTGGGTCAGAGTACCTTGGTACAAGGGTAATTCTACAAAGTTTTTTTTGGCGGCTTCAGTAGCTTTGGTAACGGCCGCGCTAACGTCGGCGCCTTTACTGACACCCACGCCAACCTTACCCTTGTGATCACCGACAACCACCAATGCCTGAAATCGGAAACGCCGGCCACCCTTGACTACCCGGGCCACCCTATTTATGTGTAGAACACGCTCATCATACTGCTTTTCTTCGCTGACACGCGTATTTCTGCGTTGGTTATTCCGTGGATTGTTCATTGCCATAGTTAAAACTCCAAACCATTCTCTCTAGCAGCATTGGCTAAAGACTTAACGCGTCCATGATATTTATATTCACCTTTGTCAAATACAACCGTTTGTACCTTAGCCTTCTTGGCT
>PFEG01000035.1 GCA_002793885.1 Candidatus Saccharibacteria bacterium CG10_big_fil_rev_8_21_14_0_10_47_8 | reverse complement strand
TTCAGGGTAAGCCCTGATGACGCTCCTTTTTTGCAAAAGTACTTCGAGCCGCAGTTCGAAGCAGGGGATTTAATTCAGCAACATGCCAGATTTTTCATTGCAACAATGATAATCAACGGGGAAAAAGCCACGCCGTTTTCAGCCAAAACCTTAAACCTGCCTCCTTCACCATCCGATTCGTCGGCCGAGATAATAGCACTATCACGCCAGCGCTACGCTCAGGAAAAATCAGTGGTGGACACCCGTATCCGCCAAGCAGCCGGACTCGAAGCTCCAGCCAGTTCGCTAACACCGATAAACGCCGCGCCGATACGCCCCAAAGCCCAGGTACAGCTTAATACTGCCGACAAACACCAGCCCTCTAGCAGTCACGTTGGCAAGGTTGCAACCACTGTTGTCAACCCACCTCCTCCACCTGATAATCGTCAGAACCAGTCTGAGCCAGCCCCAAGCAGCCCTAAGCGCCGCCGCAGCCGCTCCAGAAGCAAAAATAAGCCATCTGGATCCGCGCAGATCGTAAAGCCCTCAACACAACCTCAAAACGCAGCAAACGCTAGATCTGGGTCACGTTTACCAGACGAGGAACATACCGTCCGACTCCGCTGAGCAAAAACCAGCCTGTGGACGACGGCACAATCGTAAGTACCATAGCCTAAAAGTGTGCGTTATACGCCGAGCAATCCAGTTGATTGCTCGGATGGTGTCTGTTTTAGAACATTTTGCGAACATAGTAATTTAATAAGCTTGGTATGGATAAAGATATATTGTTAGGCTCTTAGAGCAAACGCGGGGGCTAGGTAGCAGCAGAGGAAAATATAAAAAAAATAAGATCATGATAAAAACAAAGGGCCGGAAAAGTGGAAGAGTAATGAGAATAGGGTTATAGACTTTATGTCGTACAATGTATATTTTACGACTCTATATATTGATATATAGTTGATAAGCAATACCTCTTTTAACAGGGAAGGATCTGTCTGTTTATCGATATCAGCTTATTTGCGTATATCGTACTTACAATTTCATTGTTTACATATAGCCTTATGCGTCCTGGACTTTATGGCCGCACAACGTGTGTGAAAAGTTGTAAGTTTTCCACAGGCTGGCTGAACCGTATTTGCTTTTTCGTTACTTCATGTTTTTGTTTAGGTTTCCCCTTCCTTACCTAAAATTTCGAATATTTGACTTTTACATATTTTGATATGTTTATATATATTTAGTGTGGCATGCTAACAATTACCATACTAAACAAAATACGAACTAGCAGGGCAGCGGGGACTATCTGTAGAAGATTTTACCTGATACTCGGACATCCAGATACTGCCCGGGTTGCGCCCCAGTTTGATCAAAATTATGGCGGGCAGCTAGGTATTGCCCTGCCTGTTGCAGGGCATCGCCGCCTAAGAAGAATTTAACGAAGTATCCCCTGTCGGACGCGCGCAGGTCAAGCTCGGCTGCCAACGGCGGTAAGGTTAGGGACTGGATGGGTACCCCGCCATGTTTAGCTTGAGCTATAACAACCTCAATAAAATTTATCTCGGCAGTACTTAGCACTTGTTTTCCGGCTTCCGCGGCAAAGCCGCTTTGATCAGCAACTGTAGCTAGGTTTTTTATCTGCGGTAAATCACTAGTCTTACCGGCTACCCTACCCTGTGAATCAATAATGTAGTTTTGGCCACCGCTAACTAAAAACAGTGCTGGTTTAGAGACATCCAACCTGACGGTGGGAGTCTGGCCCAAAAGAGGTAACTCTATTGAAACATCAGCTATTTCAGGGAACTCTTTGACAAGGGCAGTTTTAATACCATTTTCATCTAAAGTTATCTTATTTTTATTTCTAAGCGCCTTTAGCTTGCTAGCTATAGCTTGCCGATAAACGTCGGCTGAGTGATAAGATGTATCACTGGCCAGTAACTTAGGGTTAGGCTTGATGATCAAACTGTAAACCAAACAAAAAAGTATAACTGCAACAACCGCGGCATCTATGAACGCGGCTAGCCAGCGGCGGCGCCTGGCCTTAAGGACAGACGGCCTGAAAGGGCTGCGATGCGCTGCCAGAGGATCGCCTGAACGATAGTATTTCGTAAGCGGTGCCTTGGGAGGACGGCCTGTTTTATCGCCAGGCCGGTTGCGCGATCTGCTGGACTCCCTATTGGCCACGACGAGATCTACTCCCTTGCCCAGCGACCTCAAATAGGAGTTTTGCTAGTTTTTGGGCAGCATCATTATGGGCTGTACGGCCAAGCTTTTTGGCATATGATTCACGCCTGAAGCGATTACCCAACAGATTAAGAATGGCTTCTTGCAGCTCTTGTGGGGAGGCATCGTTAGACACAATTTCGGCTAGCCCAAAACGGCTTAAGGCTTCGGCGTTTTTTAACTGGTGGCCGCCCGCCAAAAATGGGCTAGGCACGACTATACAAGCCTTGTTTTGCGCCGCAAACTCCGCCATAGCCGTAGCTCCAGCCCGAGTTACCACCAAATCAGCCGCGCCGCTGTATTTATAAAATTCATCTGTAAAACCAATTACCTTGACACGTTCCAATAGGCCAGAATCAAGACCAGCAGCGTACTTAGTTACCACCGCCTGCTCGTGCTGCTTGCCGCTCAAATGCACGATCCGAAGTTTAGGGTTAGCCTCAAGCAACTTGGGGGCTATGCTTACCAGCTTGTCGTTGAGACTTTTTGCGCCTAAACCACCGCCAGCCACTAAAAGTACTAGGGTGTCCGCTAAAAAGCCTGCCTGGCGCTTAAAATCAGCCTGAGCAGTCTTACTGACAGGTTTGATACGTTCGTCAATTGGGATACCCACATACTGAACCGAGTCTTTGGGGTAGGAATAGTTTTCAGCTGGCATACCAGTGGCGTGAAGAACCGCCCAGCGGCCGACTATTCGGTTGGCAAGGCCGGCTGTAGCATCAGAATCGTGAGTAACTATCGGTATATGGCGCCAGTGAGCCGCAATGCCAACCGGCACAGCCACGTAACCGCCCTTTGAAAAAACCACATCGGGCTTTAGCTTTTTTAGTATTCGGTGCGAGGCCAAGATACCGGCAATGACCCTAAAAAAATCACGGAAATTAAGCGCTAATGTTTTAATGTCGGTTAGATGCGCCAAATAGCTTTCGCCATGGTAACGGCGAAACTTACCTGCCGGGACAGTACGAACTTGGTCAAAAACTTGGTACTGGTTCTGTAAACCCTCAAGTTTGTCCCCTTTTAACCCGATATAGACAACTACGCACTTGCCAGTGGCCTTAAGTTCGCGGGCGAGTGGTAGCAGGGGCGCTATGTGCCCTCCCGAGCCGCCGCCCGTTAGGATTATAGTAATTGTTCGATTGTTGTCTGACACTAGTTTCAGGCTCGCTTTTACTATAACTAGTATAGCGTGAAATCTGGAAAACCAGCCCTAGAGCGGCCATTAAAAATATCAGACTGGTGCCACCTTGGCTGATCAACGGTAGAGTAATCCCCTTTAGAGGTAACAGCCCCAGCATGGCGCCAATATTAATAATCATCTGAGTGCTTAACCAAGCCAGCACACCGACAACCAGTAAACGCTTGAACTGATCTTGGGTGTGTTCGATGATACGCTTTAGCCTGGCTATAAAGGCTCCATAAACGACCACAATGGCAACCGTGCCGATAAATCCAAACTTCTCTGCCATAATCGCGAAAATCGAGTCATTGGAGGCTTCGGGCAGATAGCCGTAGGCCTGGACGCTATAACCGAGCCCAAGCCCAAAAATACCGCCAGAACCCACCGCTATGAGCGCCTGGCAGGCTTGGTAGCCGTTTCCTTGGCAATTACTTTGCGGGTGAAGGAATGTTGCTAGGCGTTCGCGGCGATAGGCGCTACTAGAGATAGCTAATACTAGTAGAACCAGCACAAGGGCGCTGATCATGGCGACTTTTTTAAGCGGTACCCCAACGGCAAAAACCATCAGTACAATCATGGCCACCATAACCCCTGTAGAGCCCAAATCGCTCTGAAATTTTGCAACAACTAGACCGACAGCTATTAATAAAATCAAAAGCGGTTGGAAGGTCTCTTTAAAATCGGCTATTTTACCGGCCTGCCATTGCATACTCAAGAACCGGGCCATGTAAGTTAAAAGAGCCAGCTTGATTAGCTCGGCTATCTGGAAAGAAAAGCCGCCCAAGCGTATCCAGCGATGAGCTTGGTAGACAGCGTCTATTGGTGTGAACATTACAACAAGAGACCCCACGATGGCGACTATCGCCAACGGTTTGGCTGAACGCCACCACCAACTGGATGGCAGATAGGCGGCAACCGCGAAAATCCCTAACCCAAGGCCAACATCAATCAGTTGTTTGGTAATAAAATAACCTTGGCTGACATGCAAGCTGGCTGCCAAGCCGGGGCTAATGGAATAAACAACCACTAAACCTATAACCAGCAGAAGCGACGTTAAGATTAGTATCCAATAATCAGGTTTATGTCGCCTGGCGGAGCTTTTAGCCGCGTTTCGCCCCCCTTCCGTGGAACTAGAATCATATAACCTACGCCGAGGGCGGCTACTCATCGTTTAGACCCCGAAAGACCGATTTGCGCCACGCTCCCGATAAGGCCTAGCCGCCCTGTCAGATATTATTAACCGGTACATTGAAATCGAGTCGGATTTAGCCAAATTCACGAAAACCTCCCGAGTACAAACAGGATGATGCCGGTAAAGCCGGCTATTTGCCCGATTACCCAAAAACGCATGGTAACTTTGGTCTCCGGCCAACCGATCGCTTCAAAGTGATGGTGTATAGGCGAAGATAAGAATATTTTTTTGCCGCCTCGCAGCTTCTTACTAGCAATCTGTATTATTACCGAACCGGTTTCGGCCACAAACACCAAGGCGATTATAGGCAGTAACAAAACCGTATCTGTTAACATGGCCACCACCCCCAGCGCCGTTCCCAGAGCAAAAGAGCCCACGTCACCCATAAAGAACCGGGCTGGAAAGATGTTAAACCAAGTATAGCTAAGCAGCGCTCCAGTGATAGTCATACAAAAACCAGCCACACCATACTTCTTTTCAATAATCGCGATTACGGCGTAAACTCCAAAAGCCGTAGCGGCTAAGCCACCGGCCAAACCGTCCAAGCCATCGGTAATATTAACGGCGTTAGCGGCAGAAAATACCACCAATACGAATAGTGGAACTATCAGCCAGCCGATATGCCACGACCCAAAAAAAGGAATGTAGATAGACGTTACCCCGAGCTTGGCAAAAAACCACAAGCCGCCGATTAATGAAACTGCTGCCAGTAAAGACGCTTTTACTTTGGCGCGCATACCGGCGATATTGCCGCCGATGCCCCGGACATTGATGATGTCATCAAACAGACCGATAGCCCCTGCCCCAACCATTGCGGCCAGTGGCAACCACGTCTCTTCACGGCTTAGATTACCGGCAACGGTTACTAGTACCGTTGCCAGCACAAAAATAATCCCGGCCATCGTAGGAATGTTACGAGTGTGCTTTTTGGCATGCAGTTTTTGATAAACTGTGGCAACCTCCCCTGTCATTGCGTGAGTCCGGGCTTTCTTCCACCACTGCCCGGCAAAAGCTGCTGTGGTATAAAGCGGCGTTAAGGCCATGCTGGTTATAAAGCTCAGAAAGGCCAGCATAAAAATTTGTTCGATGGTGCCTGAGTCGATAACTATTTGGAGATTTGTCATATCTGTTTTCGCATAATCACTGATTGAAATTATACCACTTTCTATTTTTTATCATTAGCTTTTAGGTACCACTCCGAAATTATCAATCAACATGTGGGCCAGCGTCGAAAATATCGGTTGAGCGGCAGCCGTACCGGCATAACCGCCAACACCGGGCTGGTTGACCCTGACCATAATTACGTACTGCGGTTTATCCCCGCCTACGAATCCTAAATACGTGCCATTATATTTGTCGCTATAGTAGCCTCCGGCAGGGTTAGCAATCTGGGCGGTACCAGTCTTACCGCCAACGCTATAATTATCGGTAAACGGCGGTTGCAAGTGGTGGTTGGCTAACACATATTCCATCAGCGATTGCATTTGCTGGCTGACGACCGTAGAAACAACTCCTTGGCGTATTATCACCGGCTTCTTAGCTATTGTCTTGCCTGTAGAATCCATGTACGAATCCACTAAATGCGGTTGATAATAGGTACCGCCATTAACCACGCTAGCCAGCGCTGCCGCCAACTGCAGCGGCGTGGTAGTCATGGCCTGGCCAAAGGCCGTGTTGGCGTAAGTTAGCTGCAAAGCGTAGCCATTATCGGGATCCGGTATCGTGCCGCTGGACTCATAGCCCTGCTCTACCCCTGTAGCCTTACCCAACTGATAGTGATTGACCATATAATCGTGCCACTTGTCGCGAGCTGTTTTGGTAACCGTACCAGTCTGACCGCCCATCTGCATCAGCATCCAGGTGGCGCCGGTGTTAATCGATAAGTTCAAAATTTCAGGAACGGAGTGGATACCGGGTCCGCCGTCCTCTTCGATGTTAGTTATCTCGTGCCCGTCCAACAGCCAGTGGCCCGGATCGGAGTAGGACGTATCGGGTTTGATAACACCTTGGTCCAGGGCTGCCGCGGCGGTCAATACTTTCATGGCTGAGCCGATCTCCAAAGGTGAGCTAACAGCGGCATTATTAAACAGATTGGCATCAGCTACCTTGTAGTACTGGCTCGGATCATAAGTCGGCCAGTTAGCCATAGCTTTTATCGCACCGTTGTTCGGATCTAAAATCACAGCGCTTCCGGAACTGCTTTTAGCTTTATCCAAGCCCTGTTTTAAAATTGTCTCAAGTTGTTTTTGAATGGCTACGTCGACCGTCAGAGTCACGTCAGAGCCGTCTTTTGGAGCAACCTGTAAATTATCCCTATTAGCAACCAGTGGCACCCCGCTGGCATCGGTGATGGCCTTGAGCATACCCGACGTGCCGGTTAGCTCCTTATTCAGGGCTTGTTCTAAGCCGTAGGTACCCTTACCGTCGTCACTTACAAAGCCTAGTAGTTGGGCGGCTAACGAACCCTGCGGATAAGTACGATAGTCCTGAGCTCGAACGCCTACACCGGAGAGTTTTAGAGTCATTATCTTATTCTTCTGATCAGGTGTTACTCTTTTAGCCAAGACTACGTAGCGGCTGTTTTTAGTTTTCATCAACTTGGCGTAATTACCAGCTTGGCTGTTAGTGATTTTGGCCAATGAAATCGCATCACTATCGGGGTTCTTAACGAAAGTCGGATCGGCGTATAGCGTGTAGAGCTTTTCGTTTAAAACTATCGGTACTACCCCGCCCCTGTCATGCGCCATGATAACACCGCGTTCCGCGGCAATAGAGTATTCTTTTAGCTGATCTTTAAGCGCCTGCTGGTGATAATAGTCATGTTTAATTATCTGTAAGTAAAAAAGCCGTACCACAAACACGGCTATGACTATCATTAAAACGCCATACCAAATCTGAACGCGGCGATTAGAGTTGCCCGAACTGTAAGGCGTTACTGATTCGCGCGGCGTCATGTGCAAAGTTCTACGATTATCTATTGTTTAATTGTCCCCGACGGCGCTACCGAAACCAAATTTTTAGCGACGTCGCTAGCCGCTACGCGGTCAAGCGATTGCAGCCTGGCGGCCGCGACTTCCAAATCAGCCTTCTGGCTCTGAAGCTCTGACTGCTGTGTTTGCAAGCCGTTGATTGTGTACCCATAGCTATTAGTTTTAGTAACTTGGGTTAAGTATAGCAGCCCTATTAAACAGGCCAGTACTATTAGAATTATGGTATTGCTCACCGGGCCGAGGGTTTTAACCGTATTGCTAAAACTCACGCCGTTTTGGTTGCGGCGGGCGTAGCCCCGGCGGCTCATGCTTACTGAACTTGAATATGTCATATTTGTTTGTTTTTGTTTTTGCCAGCACCTATGACGCAGACAATGACGCTTGGCCATTGTACAAAGTGCTGGACGAACTTACCTTTCGTTGAATGTTTATATCATTTTTATTTTTTTGTTTTTATCGGCGTCATAGGTGCTGAGTCTTGGTGGTAGTACCAGTTTTAGCGTACATACCGGTACTACCTCTGTTTTTGTCCCGAAAGAGTCCGGGTTTTTAGCTAGAAGTTCTTTTAAAGAACTCTAACCTGGACCTTGTACGCTCGGGACTTGTTTTGGACCTCAATTGACATTGAGCGTTGCCTTATTGTCCTTTCTTGTTTTTTATTTTTTCTACGGCACGCAACTTGGCGCTGCGGGCTCGCGGATTGGAAACTATTTCATCTCGGACGCCCATAATCGGCTTTTTAGTGAGAGCCACAAGTTCAGCCGTGTAGTATTTGCCAGCGTGATCGGCAAAGAAATTTTTGACGATACGGTCCTCTAGGCTATGAAAGCTAATGACTACCAGTCTTCCACCGGGCGCTAGCAGATCCACCCACAGCGGCAAGCTCATTTTCAGCTGGTTAAGCTCGTCGTTCACGGCGATTCTAATGGCCTGGAAGGCCTTCGTTGCCGGGTGAACTCTCCGTCTCTTAAACGGTCTCCCGCTACTACGAGCAATAACTTTGGCCAGCTGTTTGGTAGTTGCAATTGGCCTCTCGGCAACAATCGCCCGGGCAATTACGGTAGCCCTCGGCTCCTCGCCATAGCGCTTCAACACGTCCTCAAGCTCTGCCTCATCCCACTCATTTACAAGTGAGGCAGCACTAAATTCTTGGGATGTGTCCATGCGCATATCCAGCGGACCGGATAGGCTAAACGCAAAACCCCTCTTGGGCTCATCAAGGTGCAGTGACGATACGCCGAGATCCGCCAAAATCAGATCATATGTTCTGCCCTGCTCATGTAACGTTTGGCTGGCCGACAGATAATCGCCATGGATAATCTGCGCGTCCTGCCCTGCGAACCGCTTGGTTAAAGCCTCTATGGCCTGCTGGTCGCGGTCC
>PFEG01000062.1 GCA_002793885.1 Candidatus Saccharibacteria bacterium CG10_big_fil_rev_8_21_14_0_10_47_8 | reverse complement strand
TTATGGTATAGTAGGTCTAAAGAGTTACTAACCAGATAAGCGGGTCAGTTTTTATATGCGACAATTTGCTCTAAACCCTTCTAAAATTCGCAATATTGCTGTTATTGCGCACGTAGACCATGGTAAGACTACCTTGGTAGACGGGCTATTAAAGCAATCCCAAACTTTTAGAGACAATCAGGCAGAGATGACCCAAGACCTTATTATGGACAGTAATGACCAGGAAAAAGAACGCGGGATTACGATAACTGCTAAAGTTACAGCCGTAGAGCATGACGGCTACCGAATCAACATCATAGATACCCCGGGCCACGCCGATTTTAGCGGCGAAGTTGAGCGCACGCTTAACATGGCCGATGGCTGCCTGTTGATTATAGACGCGCAAGAAGGTCCGATGCCCCAAACCAAATTTGTCCTTGGCAAAGCCCTGGCCAGCGAGCTTAAGCCGATTGTTATCATCAATAAGATAGATAAGCCAGGCAGCCGCATTAAAGAAGTAGAAGATGAACTATCTGACTTGTTTTTAGAACTGGCTGTCCATGAAGACCAGCTGCACTACCCTGTTTATTATGCTGTGGGACGGACCGGTAAAGCCTGGGCGACTATTCCGGCTGACTCGGAAGCCAAAGGCGACCTATCACCCATATTTGATGCTATTGTCACGGAAATACCGGCACCCAACGTAGAACTCGATAAACCGCTGCAAATGCTGGTTACGGCTCTGGCCTGGGACAACTTTAAGGGCAAATACGCCATTGGCAGGATCAGCCGTGGGCGTATCAAGCCCGGCGATTTAGTTGTGCTTTGCAAAAAGGATGGCTCACAGATTAAGGGACGAGTGGATGGTGTTTGGAAAAGCCATGGTTTAGCTAAGTTCGAGGTTACTGAAGGCATAGCCGGGGACATCGTCCAGCTAACGGGTGTTGCCGACGCCCAAATTGGCGAAACCATCGCCGATAGCGTTAATCCGGAAGCTCTAGATACCATAGAGATAGAAGAGCCTACTTTAAAAATATATATGGGCCCCAACACCTCGCCCTTTAAGGGTCAGGAAGGTGAATTTAATACCTCCAGGCAGATTGGCCAGCGGCTGAACAAGGAGCTGGAAGTCAACATTGGCCTGCGGGTCGAAGAAAGCGGCATTGGCTATTTAGTAAGCGGACGCGGCGAGCTGCACCTGAGTGTCTTAATTGAAACTATGCGCCGCGAAGGCTTTGAGTTTGAGGTCAGCCGCCCGCAAGTTGTCGTTAAGGAAGAAAGTGGCGTCACAATGGAGCCGGTAGAAGAGCTTATAATCGAAGTCCCAGCCGAGCATGTTGGCGCTGTTCAGATGGAAGTTGGCGCCCGCCGTTCAACGCTTAAAGAGCAATTTTCCACTTCAAAAGGTGTCACCAAGCTAATATATGAAATACCAACCAGAACTCTGCTTGGACTACGAAGTATCTTAACCACTAAAACCAAGGGCACGGTTGTAGTACATAGCTTGCTTATTGGTTACAAGCCTATGGGAGCTGATTTGCCGCAACTGCGTAACGGCGCGCTTATCGCCTGGGAAACCGGGCTCACTACGGCCTATTCACTCCAAACCGCCGAAGGCCGAGGAACATGTTTTGTCGGGCCGGCCCAAAAAGTTTATGCCGGCCAGATAATCGGCCTTAACGGCCGCCGCGACGATATGGAAATTAATGTCTGTAAAGCCAAACACCTCACCAATATGCGCAGCTCATCCAGCGACGGCGTGGTGCAGCTGACTCCGCCAACTATTTTAAGCTTGGAACAATGCATAGACTTTATAGAAAATGATGAGCTGCTGGAGATTACTCCAAAATCACTGCGCCTTCGTAAGCGCCAACTTGATCCCAACAAACGCAAACGCCAACAGTAACCTTTGGGCGTCAGCAAAAAGCCGCGGTTTCGTCTATAATGTTAAGCATGGATTTTGGCAAAGAGGCTCTTAAGCAACACAAAAAACTAAAAGGCAAAATTGGCATAGAACTCAAAGACACTTTAGATAGCAAAGAAAAACTGAGTATTTACTATACACCAGGGGTGGCCACGGTTAGCAGCTATGTCGCTAAAAATCCTGGTAAGACTCGCGATTACACCTGGCTTAACAATAACGTGGCGGTAATCAGCGACGGTTCGGCGGTATTGGGGCTCGGCAACATCGGCCCGTATGGGGCCTTGCCGGTTATGGAGGGCAAATGCATGTTGTTTAAACATTTTGCCAACATCGATGCCGTACCAATTGTTATTAATGTTCATTCGGCCGATGAAATAGTCGCCGCAGTTAAAGCCATCGCGCCCGGTTTTGGTGGAATAAATTTGGAAGACATCGCGGCGCCGATTTGTTTTGAAGTGGAGGAGCGCTTAAAAAAGGCTCTGCCGATACCGGTTATGCACGACGATCAACACGGTACGGCCATCGTGGTGTTGGCTGGTCTGATTAACGCCACTAAGTTAACCGGAAAGAAATTACACGATTGTAAAATTGTGCTGATTGGCGCTGGTTCGGCTGGGGTTGCTATCGCCAAACTGCTTTATAAATATGCCCAACCGCAAATTGTGGTTGTTGATAGCCGGGGAGTTATCAGCAAATCTAGGAATAATCTGAACGGTGTTAAGAAAACTCTTTTGAACATTACTAATCGAAATAATGTAGACGGGTCGCTGGCCGACGTGATTGCTGGAGCCGATGTGTTTATTGGAGTGTCTCAACCAGGGCTGTTAACGGCCGCGATGGTCAAGACTATGGCGAGTAAGGCAATTGTATTCGCTATGGCCAACCCTACCCCAGAGATAATGCCAGACTTGGCTAAATCAGCCGGCGCGGCGATTGCGGCATCCGGACGAAGCGATTTCCCTAACCAGGTTAATAACGCCTTGGCCTTTCCAGGTATCTTCCGGGGAGCCTTGGATAATCGCGTTCACATGATTACCGATGATCACAAAATAGCGGCCGCTGAAGCTATCGCCAAACTGGTAGAGTCTCCCGATGCGGAACACATTATACCAAGCGTTTTGGATGATAGGCTGGTCCCGGCTATATCTAAGGTCATAGTGTAGATCAAAAGATATCAATCCCTATCGCCCCCTTCGTTCGCTTAATAAGCGTGTATATAAGCCATCATGAGATACATCGACAATTTTTTAGATAGAATCACTATGTATCGGTTGATGCTGTATTACTTGTTAGCTTTGTTGGCATCCGCAGTTGGCTTAAGCCTATTCGGAAACTTAAACTATAAAGCTTCATCAATTGTTTTTTCGGCTGCTTACATTACCCTAGTCTGCTGGGTCGTTAACCGTTTATTCGCCTACGTATTTAAAGCGCCCGTCAATGTTGAGTCGGTTTACATTACGGCTTTCATTTTGGCCCTGATAGTAACCCCTATCAAGACTTCTCATGACCTTATTTTCTTAACAGTAGTTGGCGGTCTAGCAATTGCGTCTAAGTTTATATTAGCCATTAAAAACAAGCATATTTTTAATCCGGCGGCTGTAGCCGTAGCCTTGACTGCGGTCGGCGCTGGCCAGTCAGCTAGTTGGTGGGTAGGTAGTTTATCAATGCTGCCATTTGTGGTAATTGGCGGTCTTTTAATAGTGCGAAAAATCAAACGGCCTACAATGGTATTCAGTTTTTTTGCAGCGGTGGTCGTTTCGACACTTTTCGTAAATCTTATAGTACTTAACCACCCTGATGCCTTGTCTGTTTTACAGAAAACCGTGTTTCACTCATCGCTGTTTTTCCTGGCTTTTGTAATGCTAACCGAACCGCTTACCTCTCCGTCAACCAAAGGCAAACAGGTGTGGTACGGTATTTTGGCCGGAGCGCTTTTTCCTCCCCAGATTCATATTTTTAACATTTACTCCACACCGGAGTTAACATTGCTGGTGGTTAACACCTACGCTTACCTGGTTAGCCCAAAATACAAACTTACGCCGAAGTTTATAAAAAAAGTAAACATCGCCAAAAGCTCCTTGGATTTTATTTTTAAACCCGACCGTCCGGTATCATATAAACCCGGTCAATACATGGAGTGGACGCTGCCGCATAGTAGTTCGGATTCAAGGGGAAACCGGCGCTATTTTACGCTGGCCTCATCGCCCACAGAAGAAAATATCAGACTGGGGGTTAAGTTTTATCCGCGCGGCAGCAGTTTTAAAAAAGCCATGTTAGCCATGAATGACTCCACGTCTATTGCCGCGGGACAGCTTGGTGGTGATTTTACGCTGCCTGTTGATCAGACCAAGAAACTAGCATTTATAGCCGGCGGCATCGGTATTACGCCGGTTAGAAGCATGGTGAAGTACATGCTTGACACTAACCAGAATCGCTCGGCCACGCTGCTTTATTCCGCATCTACTAGCAAGGATTTTGCATATCTGGACGTATTTTCTGAAGCTGAGCGCAAAAATATCCTAAAAACAGTCTGCACCATAACCGGGACTGATACCATACCCTCTGGCTGGCGCGGACAGACCGGCTATATCAACAAACAAATGATAGTCAATCAGATACCAGACTATATGGATCGGCTATTTTATATCTCTGGTTCGCATAGCTTGGTGACTGGTGTTACTGATGCTTTGGATAGTATTGGCGTGCCGCGCCACCAAATAAAAACCGATTTCTTCCCAGGTTACGCCTAACAATTGCTCCAATGAAGCTGTTGGATTTGAGGTAGGACCTAATAGCCAAAGGTGCGGGTTGGTGTAAATATTTACCCCGTATCGCCCTTGCCCAGATCCTGCAACAGTATAATCAATCGGTCTTTATCAATACTGACGCAGTCAATATCCTGCTCGTGGGCGATAATATAGCCTTGGAGTAATCTCTGCAGTCGCAAGGCGTCCTTCCGCCGTAAAAAATTTACGGTGTAAGGATTGGTTATGAAATACCTTGAAGACGTATGCACTGATCCAAAGAAAGGGCCGACATTGGCCTCAACGCTTAAGATGTCACGAATCGGTACGCTGGTAATTTTAGCTACTCGGAAGAAGGCGCGTTTAGCAATGGTCAATTTTTCCCTATCCATCGTAACCGTATCCGGAAAGAGAGTAAGCGGAAAAACGGTATTGGCGGTAAATAGCATATCGTGGGCTTTCATGGCTATGCCCAGCAATTGTTTGCGGTCCTTGCGAGTAAGTGGATGCTTTTTCGTTCCTGGTTTCTGGCGGATAAAGCCACGCCTGGTCATGGCCAGCTTAACCGCTTCAAATATATCAACTACGGATTCGAGTGAATCCCCGGACGACTTTTTTCGCTTTACCATATCGCCCCCTAGCCTTTATATTATACGTCAATCGCAGATGGAAAAGTAGCACTTAACAGGGTTAAACTGCTAAACTGTAAGTATATGGGACGAGTCATATCGGATAAAAATCAACCATTAGTTTATGAATTAGACTACCAGACGGCCATTGAACAAGTTTCAAAGAGCGCTATCTACCTACTGGATGCCAAGTGCCATGTCGTTAGCTGGAATAGTGGAGCTCAGGCAATAAAAGGCTACAGTGCCGAAGAAGTAATCGGTCAATTGTTTTTTAAGTTTTATCCTGAGCAAGACCAATCCGCAGGCAAACCGATGGAATTACTTCATCAAGCCGTCAGGAAAGGTTCTATTTCCGAGGAAGGTTGGCGAGTCCGTAAAGACGGAACTCAGTTTTGGGCCCATATTGTCACCACTGCTCTTTATGACGAGCAGAAAAAAGTTACGGGTTTTTTAAAGATAGTCCACAACTACAGTGAAAATAAACGTTTGGATAACCAGCGTATCTCACTAGTGGAGACTATTCAGCAGCAAAAGAAAATTATTAACGAACAAAAAGTCGTAATAAAAAACCTGCAAAAGCGGCTTGTAAAAACAACGAAATTTAGCCATTAAGCGTCAAGCATCGATTATAAATTATTGCCAGAGTTAAGAGAGACTAAAGCTTTTATTTATAAGTGGGAAGTCGGGCACCACTTGCCGGAAACCAGCATAAGCACGCCGGACTGGAGCCTACGGTCAGTTGTTTTTTCGGACTTAAATTTAAACCGAAGGCTTAAATACAAACAGTGGCTACTTTAACATTGCCCGAATCGGGTGTGGGCAGTGTACCGTTAACTTGGCCATTTTTGGTCAGTTTGCTTTTTAGGAATGTCGATTATTCGGCAGTGGTTTGTAAATAGTATGTTCTGCCAGCCGGTGTTTGCAAAGTATATTGTTTGTACTGATCGTTGTAAGCCACCTTGCCGCTAAAGGTTGTTTCGCCATGCGTTGGGGCACAGCTGGCGGCCGCCGTGCTGGCTGGAGTAGTTGACGTGGTCGAGCTTGATCTATTATTAAGCCTAACCACATACCAAGCTCCAAAGCCGACAACGACAATTATGATGGCAATGATTAGATACTCTATCGCCCCGAACTCATACTGATTTTTTTCACTGTGCCAAACCCTCTTTATAATATTGTCTTAATCCTAAAACAAACCAAATTAATCCACAATAGCGTCTATACTTAGGCTGAAAGCCACGAGCTAGTGAGCCGTAGTCGAACGAGTCGAATGGCTGCCCTTAGTGGACGTACTTCGTAATTATTTTAGAGGCCTAGCATTACCATCATGTCATCATAGAACCTAAGGTCAATATTGGGGTCGAGTTGAAGGATTTCAATGTTTGCGGGCAAGTCGTATTACTGCTACTGATAGCAACAGTAAAACAAGCCCGAAGCACAGTTGAAATATAGGGTTTGTGCCCCCTCGTACGAATGCGGATATTTCAATGATGCCTGCTAAAATTAGATTGAATGCGACAAAATACAGAATGACTTTTAATATTGTTTTCATAATTTAACCTTTGTTGCTTAACCACATATTAGTTCCTTTGCCCGCTTTTTGTAGAAGGACTTCTCTTTTTTGCCAGTATCCTGATATTCTTCCTCTAGTGCCTGCAGTACCTCTCCTATTATCGGACCTTGGGTTAGACTTAATTCTTTACCGAATTTTTTTAATAGCCAGTTTCCGTCTATTCCCAAGTCTTTTTTAAGAGAGGGATGCCTTTTCTCTGGCGGGTGCGCTAAATACTGCCGCCAAATAGTTTCTATTTCATTAAACCGAGGCTTAGAACGCGGTTTGCCGTCATGCCAGCTGGCCATCGCATCGGCTTTATGGAGCTTTAGCAAATCGGCAAAGGCGGGATGGCCTAGCATTGCTTTTTGATGGCTAATACGCATTTGAGGTAGATCGTCAATATTAATGTGGTGATAAATCATCCAGGTGATAAGCTCTGTGTCACGGTTGGAGAAACGGAGTCTACAAAGAATCTCGCGGGCCATATCCGCACTGACTTCGTAGTGTCGGTTAAAGCGAATCCTGTCGCTTTTGGCCTTGGGTAATGTCTGGGTTCTTGCCTTGCCAATGTCATGCAACAGAGCCGCCCAGGCTAACTGATGATTGGGATTCGCCGGTAGACTTTCCATAACCAGTAGTTGATGAGTCCAGACGTCGCCTTCGGCGTGAAACTCGGGCGGTTGTTCTACTCTCTTGCCGGCTGTTACCTCGGGCAGAACTCTCTCCAAGATACCAAACTTATCGAGATCTTCCAGACTTGTCCGGCGCGAGCGATGAGTTAGCATGAGTGAAAGCTCATGCCTTAACCTATCAATCGCAATGGTCTCAATAGCGCCAGACTTAACGGCCGTGCTTAGTGCGTCGTAGGTGTCTTGTTCATAGTTAAAACCAAGCAGATTGCGAAAACGGATGGCCCGAAGAACCCTTAGCGGATCTTCGTGGATACGCGCGAGAGGGTCCCCAATAAAACGAAGAGTCCTGTTCTGTAGGTCATCAAGACCGCCTTCATAATCAATCACTTGGCTGGTAAGAGGATCCAGCGCAAGAGTATTGATCGTAAAATCTCGACGGGCTAAGTCATCTTCCAGCTCAGTAAACTCAACTTTGGTATGCTTTCTGCCTTTATGGGCTTCTATATCCTTGCGAAAAGTAGCAATCTCTAGTGTGTGATCATTAATCTTTATCCGCGTGACTCCGTAGGCCTGGGCAGTGTCTTTGTAGGTGGATTTCTTTAGCTTAGGAATGCTCTGTACCTGGTCGGGGGTCGCGTTAGTAGCTATGTCAAAATCTTTCGGGTGGCGATCAAGCAGCAAATCACGCACCGCGCCGCCTATGATATAAGCTTCAAAACCTGCCTCGTGTAAAGCTCTGGCAGCGGATAGCGCAGTTTGGTATTCGTTCACTTTAAATCTCTACTTTCCTTTTGGCCGGCCCAGTATCACCATTGGCCGCTCGCGCCAAACCCCGTCCTCATGGTATTTGAGAGTATAAATATGCAGCAACATCCATCCTTTCTTAAGCATTTTATTAACTTCTTCACGGCCAGCCGACTCAATATTGTGGCCGGCTAGTTCAGCGATACCAAGCTCCCAGAGCGACGGATGGGCAGATTGTGTTGTAAAGTTTTCTGGCATTTTCGATGATCTTTTTACTGCCATGATTTCATCTACCCCTTAACTACTATTAGCGGACGAAGCCGCGCTACTTTATTGGCGATACCGGCCGCTTGGACGATATCTACAACTGTGTCTATGCTTTTGTACGCATACGGCGCTTCCTCTGACAAATCGCGGATGGAAGCAGCTTTTACGAGTATACCAGCTTGGGCTAGTTCTTCTTGGAGCCGCCGGCCGGGCTGTAAGTGTTTGGCCTTATGGCGCGACATTTGCCTGCCGGCACCGTGGCAAGTAGAGCCAAATGATCTTTGCATCGCCGCGTTTGTACCGGCCAATACGTAGGAAGCCGTTCCCATGCTGCCGGGGATTATTACCGGCTGTCCGGTACTTTGAAAGTCTTTAGGGATTTCGGGGTGACCAGGTCCAAAAGCCCGGGTAGCGCCTTTGCGCTGGACTAAAACCTTTTGCTTCCCACCGCTAATTTCGTGTTCCTCTACTTTGGCCATATTATGGGCTACGTCATATAGTAACTTAAGCTCACTTTCCTCGCCAAAGAAACGCTGCCACATCTGCCGGATTAAATGTGTAAGCAACTGGCGATTAACCCAGGCGTAATTGGCCACGGCCGCCATGGCGCTGTAGTACTTTGCGCCTAACTCCGATGAAAACGGCAAACAAGCTAGCTCGTGATCCGGCACTTCAATACCGAACTCCGGCATTTTTTCCAGCATCAATTTTATATAATCAGTGGCTACCTGGTGACCTAATCCGCGCGAGCCCGTATGTATAAGTACTGTAATCTGTCCGGTCTTTAGACCGAAGGCGTCAGCTGTCTTTTTGTCAAAGATTTGCCCGACTACGCCCACTTCGGCAAAATGGTTACCGGCGCCAAGCGTCCCCAGTTGGTTATGTCCCCGCTTT
>PFEG01000052.1 GCA_002793885.1 Candidatus Saccharibacteria bacterium CG10_big_fil_rev_8_21_14_0_10_47_8 | reverse complement strand
AGACCAAAAGTTGGTTCTATAACGTGCGGGATGAATGGGTCGCTGCCGTCTTTTGGCCGGTATTCCAGATTTTTGCCAGAGAATTTTTGATGCTGGCTAAGATCAAAATCTGTGCGGTATGCCAGCCCGGCAATCTCGTCAAAACCGTGCGGGAACTCGAAGTGAAAGTCTATAGTGCGTTTTGAGTAATGAGCGCGGTCTTCTTTTGGTACCTCAACTTCTTTGATTTTCTCCTTTGGCAAGCCGATTAGCTCAAACCACTTGTGCATATCCAGGCGCCATTTTTCGAAGTTCTTTTCCCAATCGTCAGGATGAACGAAGTATTCAAACTCCATGATTTCAAACTCGCGGACCCGGAATATAAAGTCACGCGGGCTAATCTCGTTGCGGAAATTACGGCCAACTTGGGCGATACCAAACGGCAGATCCGGGTAAAAACTATCGACGATGTTTTTGAAGTTAACAAACATACCCTGCGCGGTTTCTCCACGCAGATACACAGTGCTGGTTTCGTCTTCTACCGAACCAATGGATGTTTTAAATAACAGATTAAACTTGGCTGGATTGCCCAGATCATTGCCTTCGGGGCTTTTGATGCCTTTTTGCTTGATGGTATCTATCATTTGCTCTAGCGACATACTAGCTGTGTTTTTCACTCCTGCATCTTCCAGCAAGTGATCCAAACGGTAGCGTTTTTTAGTCTTAACGTCTTCTATCAACGGATCGTGAAAAGTATCTACGTGGCCGCTGGCCTGCCAAACCTTGGGGTTCATTAAAATAGCCGTGTCTATCTGGTACATGTCGTCCCAGCTGTCTACGAAGTACTTAAGCCAGGCGTTTACGATGTTGCGTTTTAAGACTGCGCCCAGCGGGCCGTAATCGTATGTACCGGCCAAGCCGCCATAAATCTCACTGCCCTGGTAAATAAACCCGCGCCGTTTGGCGAGGCTTACAATATCTTCTAAAGTCACACTCATTTATTGCCTACCTTTTCTGTTTTTTTTCTTATAAAACCATTCATAGACTCCAAGAATCCACGTGCCTGTATATACAAAGTTTAGGAAAAATATCCCCCACTGCTTATGGTGGAAAGTAGTAAAAAACCAAAATGGTTGAGACAACAAGCCAATTACAAAGCCCCATCTAATTTTTTTAGCAACCAAAAATATAGATGTAACTCCTAAAAGCGTAATGCCAATCTGGGCGACAGTATCAAAACTAACACTCATCTTAAGTACAGATTATACCCCGTAGTAGACTTTCCAGTCTATCCGGCTTTGGCGGATAATAAAGCAACCGCAGGGTGGCTCATTTGGAAAGCTCACTACGGGGTTATATCCGAACCTCTCTATTTAATACGCTACATCTCCTACTAAAATTAACGGTCGTTTAAAAAAGTAGTAATATATAGTTAGAATGGACAAGAGAGACAGAACAGCCGCAATCGTTGACGGAACTTTAAATTTCCTCGTCACCGGCAGCTCAATTGCTGGCGGACTACTGATCCCAAACCTACTAGTGGCACTAGAGAAACCCCTCGATATGTTTTGGAAACAGCTTGATAAAAGACAGCGAGAACGAGAAACGCGGCGCGCTATCAGCTATATGAAAACAAAACAATTAATACGCGGCGACTACCAACACGGCCTACAAATTACGCCTAAAGGGCGGAAAAGATTAGAAAAGATTGAATTTGGTAAGATTTCTATCAACAGACCCGACACCTGGGATCAGAAATGGCGGCTTGTTTTTTTCGATATTCCCGAAGATATAAGGCACTCGCGCATTTCCTTTATTAATAAATTGAAACAATTGGATTTTTATCAGCTCCAGAAGAGTGCTTGGCTGCACCCCTTCCCTTGCCGGGAAATCATCGAAACAGTTTCTGCTTATTATGATGTTGATAGCTATGTTAGTTACGTTGAAGTGATCTATATTGATAATCAGAAAAAACTAATGAAGCAATTCAATTTTATTTAAATCTGTTATTCCTGCTACCAAAATTAACGGTCGTTTGTTTTAGTAGCAAAGAATTTAGGTTCAGAAAAATTAGGCTCGGATTTTTTATATCCGAACGTGGGTGCGAAGCATAGTTCGGATAATGGGAGCGCAAGCCGCGGCCAAGCCAATGGCATCGTTTACGCGATGGATAATTTGCGGTTTGGCGGCGGCAAAGCCCAGGCGCATAAACTTTATGTGGTTGGCGTTATAGGCGCCCTGCTGAGCTGGCTCGGGCGTAAACTGCATGCGGTCCATATGAAAATCGTAAGTTCCCGAAGGTTTTAGCTTGGTGCCGTGGCTGTCGGTATGCAAATTTGGCGCGTGGCCAGCCAGCTTAAGCAGCTGCATGCCAAACCACAGGCTGGTAACTTGCGGGTCTAGCTCGGTATCGTCCAACGCCATAAATGCCGAATTTAACAGATTAAAATAAGTTTCTTCGGAGCCATCCTCGGTAGACTTATTAATCATCCGGATTAGCTCGTAGCCTGTGCCGGTACGGTCTAAATCTTTGACGATGTTGGAATAGTTCTTAAAAAGCCGCGTGGAGATAAGCGTGCCGATCTCTCTCCTGCCGATTATCACCGTAAGATCGCTGACGCAGAATAGTTCGATGCCGCCAGCCAGCTTGCTTTTACTTTTTCTGACACCTTTGGCGATGGCTTTCAGTTTGCCGCGGCCGGGCGTTAGAAAAGTTAAAATACGGTCTGCCTCGGCGTAGTCTGTGCGGGCCAGTATTATCCCCCGAGTATTAAACTGCTTCCTCCAACTATTCGACACGCCAGCCTGCTTTCTGGCGGAGCCATAAACTCCGCTGTATCCAAACGAATAGCCGAGTCATATTTGGGCCAGTTGTAAGGCTAATTTAACAGATTGGGCCAGTTCATCCAGGCGGGTAACCGGTTTGTAGTGATAGGCGGCGATATTAAGGTGAACCAGGCCCTCGTGCGAAGCCGCTAGTTCAGCCTCTGACACATTGCTAAAAATAACTACCGGTAGTTTTTGCCACTCGGGGTAGCTGCGCAGCTCATACAAAAACTCCACGCCGCTATGGGTGCTTAAAATTAAGTCCAGCACCACTATTTCTGAGTGCACGGTGTCGGCGCTCTCTATGGCCGCCTGCGGATCTTTGTGCCAGACCACCTCGTGACCGTCGCGACGCAAATAATCGCCAATGTTGCTGGCTAGATCGTGGTCAGTTTCTATCAGTAATACTCGTGACATCAACGAACTCCGTTCGCGGAATTGGAAATTAGGAATTGGAAATTAGGAATCTTAGATTCTCGATTCTCTATTCTTGATTCTCTATTCTTAAAAATGCGTGGCATTTTATACAAATTGTAGTTGTTTGCTGATTGGCACTGCCGTAGCCAGGCCATGCATGTTGCGATGAGCGGCCGCCCTTAGCGGCTGCCACATGGCGCCGCAAAGCATATCGGCAATTAAAATACCGCTGGCTGTGCCGGCAGGAAAACCGCTGAGCGGTTGGCGGGCCCGCCCTGCCAAAGACCGGGCGGTGCGCAGTGTGCGGTCGCTTAAGCCCTGAGCATTGCTAAAAACACCGGTAGAAATAACATTATCGGCAGAACGGCGGGCGCCCAGCATAAGTTTGTGACTTTTGGATTCGCTTTGGGCAGCCTGGGCCCGGATAAAGCTGGCGCCAAGGCACTGCATAGCGGCAGCCAGGCTTTGTCTGTTAGCCAAAACCGGTGTTAGCCTGCCCTGCACATTAACTTCAATCACGGTGCCGTAACTTTTAGCATACGGAGTCAGCTGCTGGGCAACTTCCTGCAAAACCGCGCTTACGGCTACAGGCTCCAGCGGCAAAGCAGCTTCGTCCTGGGCCCTTAGTGCAAACCGGTAAGCCTCAATAAGCTGCAACCCAGCTTCTGTGCTTAGAGCCATAGCTTTGGCGTGGCGCAAGGAGTTTTTGGCCGATAACTTTGAACCCTCTATAAGCTCCAGGGTAGTTTTAATCTGCAACAGAGGCAAAGCTAAGTCGTCGCTTAACGCCGACAGCACAGCGCGCTGCTGCGCAGTATCTGCAAAACCACGGTCGGATTGCCTCTTCACTGTCTCTTTTTACCCTCTAATATAGTTCCCAGTATAGCACCGCCCTGCACTGAACCACTATCAAAACACTTCTTTAGGGTGAGAATTTTAAGCTGGCCAAGATAGTACCGTTAAAGTCTGGTAAATAGTCTTTTGATTCGGTTGAAATCTTGAGAGTTTTATCACGAACCTTAATAACTACCAGCGAGCCGTTCTTGCTTTTGTCTAGCGTGCCATCAAAGTGGGTACCGGTTTGGACATTAGCAACACCGACCATTTTAGGCGGTACGTAAGCCGCGGCTGTTAGGGTGCCCTTCTTGGTCTGGGCGGCATATTGCGCAACTATTTGCGAGTAATCGGTGCTAACCATTTCTACGCGAAGAGCGAAAGCCGTAGTGCTCTGCACGCCTGGTACTTGTCCAGGATAAAAATAACCGTTTATCAGTTGGACGGTGCTTGTCTCGTCAACATAGGCGCTCCAGGTCTTGGGATAAGAGAAAGTAACGCTACCGGCTACGGCTGAACCCTCATAAGTCTTATAGGGACTTTTAGACTGCTCGTCATAGCTTGCCTGAAGCTCGGCGGCCTGGGCCTTTTTGGCGGCTTCCACGGCAACCGTTGACTTTTCGTCGGAATTATTCTTATAGTCTTGGCCTTTAGTGTACGATGAATAGCCGAACACCAGTGACACCACTAAAAGAATAGCCAAAACAATGATTGCTGCTAATAATTTACGGGGTGTCTTGGGCGGCTGGTAGACAGAAGGTTGCGGGTCCATATTAAGCTTATGGTAACTCAAAAACTAGTATTCGTACAAGAACATCGCGCCGCGCCGGGCTACCAGTTTATGGCCGGGAATCTGAAAACCATAGCTGGCTACCTGAACTTTGTGCTGTTTGAGTTGCCTGTTTAGGAATTTATCCAGCCGTTTCATGTGACGCTCCACCAAAAACACAAAAACACCGTCGGCATCGGATATGTTGGCCCGCCAGAAATTGCCGCAGACCACTTTAACATGCCCCTTGCAGCGCCTGGTACGCAGCCACGAGATAACAGCCAATAACGGGTTTATCTCGTAACCAACTACGTCTATCCCCTGCTGCGCGGCGGCTTTGAGCAACCGACCGTCGCCGCAACCTAAATCGTAAAAAACTTGGCCCGGTTTGAGTTTAAGCAGTTCAATGGCAATTTTTTGCTGGCTTTTAAGGGTTGGAACGTAGGGAGCGCCAAATATCACCACGAAGCCAAACAAAAAAATCAGGCTAAAAACGCTTATCCAAAGCCAGATCATTTGCTAAAACTTGCTGATATTTTGTGTATCTTATTTTCGGCGGTCTTAAGATAAATTTCCATCTGTTCAATCAATTTCATGGCTTCCTGGTATTTAACTATGGCTTCATCCAGGTCTACTTCTTCGCTATCGAACCAGTCTAAGACCTCACTCAATTCCGCCGACAACTGGCGGTAATTTTTTTTGGACTTTGGCTGATTAGCGGCCATCTGTTTTAACCTGTTGCACTTCGGAACTTATTGTACCACCACTTAGCTTAATGGCCAGCTTATCGCCGATTTTTAGGCCGGCAATGCTGCCGACATGGCGGCCGTTTTTACTAACTATGGCGTAACCGCGCCGTAGCGCCGCGTGAGGATCATAAGTTTTAGCCAGCCGAGTAGCTGCTGTTAGACGCTCGAATTCGCTGCTCAGCAGATTTTTGATTGCCCCACTTAGTCTTTGGGCCAAATCGTTAGTCCGCTCTAGCGTAGCTTTGTGAGCATCAACCAGAGTGCGAGATAAGCTGCTTGATAGGCTTTTTAGGCTGGCGAGTTCGGCCTGGCGGTCTGGTGTCAAGCTGGCCGCCGCATTGCTGGGCGTACTGGCACGTTTGTCGGCGGCTAATTCTGCCAAGCTCTCATCTGTTTCGTGGCCGATAGCTATCAGGGTTGGCACACGGCTGGCAGACACTGCCCGCACTACCCGTTCGTCATCAAAGGCCGCCAGGTCATCAGCGCTACCACCGCCCCGGGTTATTACCAGAACCTCTGGCATCCTGGGTAAAGAGTTGAGGTGCTCGATAGCCAATACCAGCTGGGTTGGCGCGCGGTCGCCCTGGACCAATGTGTCAATTAACAGGACCTCTATCCCGCCCCAGCGCTCGTTTAAAATTTTTACAAAGTCGGCGCAGGCTGCTGAGCTGGCTGCCGTAACCAGGCCGATAAGGCTAGGCAGTTCCGGCAACGGGCGCTTTCTTTCCGGCGCAAACAGCCCCTCAACCTGTAACTTTTGGCGCAACAAATCGGCTACTTTTTTAAGGGCGCCTTCGCCCACAGGAGTAATCGAACGGAAATTTATAGAAAAACCAAATCGCTGGTGCAGCCGCGGCGCGCCAACTACCCGCACCTTTAAACCATCTTCTAGCGGCCCCGGCAGTGACGTCACCGCACCAAAGAATGAGACGCTGGACAGCTTGTCTTTAAGATCAAAGTATACCCAGCGGTTTTTGGAGACCTTGAAGTTAGACAGTTCACCCTCGATTGTTACCTGCGGATAGGCATACTCCAGGGTCTGATTTAAAAACGCTACAAAATCAGTGGGGGTCAGTACAAGTTCCAGCATCACTGGCTCAAGCCGCCTTCGTTGTGCTGCCCAGACCTTCATGGACCGCCCGTTGGTAGAAGTAATAGCCGGGGGTAAGCTGAGTTGTCATATTAAGCAGGCGGTACATTATGGTAACCGGAATACTAAGCTCTACCGGAATGCCCGTAGCCGCCAGCACACCTGTCATAAGCGCTTCATAGATACCGATTCCGGCTGGCAGTACCGAAATCAAGCCCGCGAAATTGGCGACCGCATAGGCTAAAATTACCGCGCCGACATTTACGAATTGTCCAAAGGCGATGTAAACCACATACACCGCGGCGACTTCGGTAATGTTAGCGACCGTCATATATAAAAACGGCATTTTTAACGATCGCCAATCTTTTTTAATGACCTTGTAGTTATCATGTAATTCGTCAAAAGTGTCTCTGGCTTTGGATAAATTGATTGTTTCCGGGCGGCTGGGTTTAAAAAAGTGGACGATGCGGTTAACTACACGAGTCAAGCCAAGCAAAAAGGCATTTATCCGGCTGCGGCTTTCGATAATATAGATACTCAGGATTGTGCCGACAACTAACAGGGTGATTAGTGAAGTAGCTACAACTATAACCAGGTTATTAACATGCCCGCCAATAGCCAAAAACAGCAGGCCCAAAATTAGTAACGGTTGAAAGCTAACAATTATTAGAAACAGTTTCATGACCTGTGAAAGAGCCGATTTGGCGCCACTGACCCCCTCAGAGCGCATCCGGATATTAAAATAAGAAATACCGCTGACGCCGCCACTGGGCAAAATGTGGTTAACAAAATTAAGTTCTAGCGTTAACTTGTACATCGGCCAATAGCGGACTTTTTCTGATAAGATGGCAAAAAAACTGCGGTACATACGCGCGTAAGAATCGTAATTAAGAGCTTCTATGGGTATAAGAAACAGCAACGCGTAGGTATTAACTTTGCCAAGATTGGATATTACTCCGCCGATCTCTTTGCGCAGGCCATATATCAGTAGGCCCAACGCCACCAACGTGATGGTAGTTAGTATTAATCTCCAACGGGCTTTCTTTTTTTCACTCATAGGCAATGGTTACTCGAACATTATACCGCTATAATTAGATACACCGTGAGCAATTTTAACGCTAAAAGCATTTGTATTTTGGGACGGCAGCCAGCTTTAGGGTTAGCCGAGCTAGAAAGTTTATACGGCAGCGATCACTTGGAGCCATTAGGTCCCCAGGCTGCCAGACTTGATATCGAAGCTGGTGATATTAACTTTATGCGACTTGGCGGTACCATAAAAGTTGCCAAAATTCTTATTGACTTGCCCACAACTAATTGGTCTAAAATTGAGGATTACCTTGTGAAAAACGTACCCCTGCATTTGCGGCACCTGCCTGTGGGCAAGTTTACATTAGGTATCAGCGCGTACGGACTGGAAGTTAAGCCTGATATTATTAACAAAACTACGCTTAAAATTAAGAAGCAAGTTCGCGAAAGCGGCCGACCCATGCGGGTTGTGCCAAACAAAGAAGCGGCCCTTAACAGCGCCCAAGTTCTACATAACTCCCTGGTCCGGCGGGGCGGTTGGGAACTATTGCTGATTGGCAGCGGCCAGCGAACTACTCTGGCCCAAACATTGTTTGTCCAGGACATCGAATCATATGGCGCTCGTGACCAAGCCCGGCCTAAACGCGACGCCAGAGTGGGTATGCTGCCGCCAAAGCTCGCTCAAATCATTATTAACCTGGCAGTCGGCCGAGCGGAGAATGAAGAATGGAGAATAGAGAATGAAGAAAGAATTCCCAATTCCCAATTCCCAATTCCCAATTCTAAAATACGGGTGCTGGACCCTTTTTGCGGTACTGGCGTTATTTTGCAGGAAGCCTTGCTGATGGGTTACGGCGCTATCGGAACTGACCTAGAGCCTAAGATGGTTGAATACTCTAAAGCCAATTTGGACTGGTTAAAAAACCGCTACCCGGACATTGCTGGATATGAAGTCCAGGCTTGCGACGCTACAAGCCATAAATGGGCAAAACCCATTGACGCCGTGGCTAGCGAAACCTACCTGGGTAGGCCACTAACGGCAGCGCCCGCAGCCGCCAAGCTTGCCGAAATAGTGAGGGATGTTAATACCATCTTAGAAAAATTCCTCAAAAACTTAGCCCCGCAACTTAAAGCAGGTGCTCCAATAAGCCTGGCTGTACCGGCCTGGCGCGGCAACAGCGACAATTTAACCCACCTACCCCTTATTGACCGAATAAGCAATTTAGGCTATACTCTTGTTGAATTTAAAAACGCCAGCCCGGCGGAGTTAATTTACTTCCGCGAGGGACAAACCGTTGCCCGCGAGTTGCTAGTTCTAAGAAAAAGTTAAGGAAATATCATGGCACATGTCAAAGCAGGTGGTACAAGCAAGAACAATCACGACAGCCCCGGCCAGCGGCTAGGGGTTAAGGTATTTGGCGGCCAAAAAGTTAAAACCGGCGATGTGATTATCCGCCAGGTTGGCCTGAACAAACGAGCCGGCAAAGGCACATTCTTATCGCGCAATTTCACCATACATGCCGCTCATGACGGTACGGTTAAGTTTGTGTCCCGCCGGGTTAAGAGTTTTTCTGGCCGAAGCGTACCGCGCACCGAAGTTGTAGTAGAATAAATTTTAATAATATTTAGGAAGTGCTGGACTCTTGGCCGGCGCTTTTTTGTTGGGGAGTTTGGCCCAACCCCAGATGATATTTAATCCGCCCGATAACATCAGCTATAACTACTTGCGATTTTATAA
>PFEG01000049.1:15089-16576 GCA_002793885.1 Candidatus Saccharibacteria bacterium CG10_big_fil_rev_8_21_14_0_10_47_8 | reverse complement strand
AAGTTACTGAAAATTGATAATTGTAAATTGATAATTGCCTCCGAAGGAGGCCTGAGATGAACGCTAAAATCCCGGCAAAACCTAGCAAAGCACCCAAACCGTCCAAAGCTACGGTCTATGTTGACGTTGACGACGAAATAACCGCCATAATTGATAAGGTTGAAAACGCCAAGCACAACATTGTAGCTTTGGTGCTGCCCAAGCGGGCTACAATGTTGCAAAGCATCGTAAACATGCGTCTTTTAAAAAGAAGCTCGGATACCGCTGGCAAATCGGTAGTTTTGATTACCAGCGAAACGGCGCTGCTGCCATTGGCTGGAGCGGCGGGACTACATACAGCCAGAAACTTACAAAGCAAGCCGTCTATACCTCCAGCTCCAACTGATGCCGCCAAAACACCAGACGAAGCCGCCGAAGAAGAGCCTTCCATCAGCGACGAAGAACTTAGCGATACTCCATCCAAGCTTGATTACCATCGCTCAATTGGTGAGCTGGCTACAGCCAGCGCCGACAACGAAGACGAAGCTATCACTCTTGAAGACGAAGACGAAACCGGTAAAGACACCCCTGGCACAAAGCCCGCTAAGGTGTCAAAAGACAAGAAGTTAAAGATTCCTAATTTTGAACGGTTCCGATTATTTATCCTGCTGGGAGCTGTTGGTGCGGTTGGCTTGATCGTATTTATTATTTTTGCTATTTTTGTACTGCCTAAGGCCACAGTAACCATAAAGACGGCCAGTGTACCAGTGTCCACCGAATTTAATTTAACGACTTCAGACAGCGCCAAGGCGCTTGATCTGGCCAAGAAAACTATTCCAGCCACGCTCAAAACAACCGAGCAAAAATCCACTGCGCAAGTTCCGGCAACTGGACAACAAAATAACGGCACCAAAGCCAGTGGCACTGTCTCGATGTCTGCTGGCTCGTGCAGTGCTGATGTGCCCAACAATGTTCCCGCCGGCACCGGAATTAGCTCAGGAGGACTTACGTTTATTACCCAGAAGACTGCTCAGTTTTCAGCAGTTATCTCGGGTGGTAAGTGTACCTTTCAATCCAATGATTCAATAGGTGTTACTTCGCAAAGTGCAGGAGCTAAGTACAATCTTGGTCCATCAAGTTTTACAGTTGCCGGACGATCTGATGTGAGTGCAAGCTCCAGCAGTTCAATGGGTGGCGGAACGGATAATATTATTACGATTGTCAGCCAAGCCGATTTAAATAACGCCAAAACAAAAATCACCAGCGCAGATACCGATAAGTTTGTTAAGGCGTTTGAAGACCAGTTGGCCAAGGACGGTTTCTACGTGCTGACATCCACGCTCAAGCCAAGCGACCCGGCATCTACTGCCAGCCCGGCTGTAGGACAACCGGCTGCTACAACCACAGTAGAAACTAAGATTACCTACACTGTCCTAGCGGTTCAAAAAGCAGATTTAAGCAAGGCTATAAATGATTCGCTGAGCAAGCAGGTAGATAAAAACAAACAA
>PFEG01000049.1:9378-15032 GCA_002793885.1 Candidatus Saccharibacteria bacterium CG10_big_fil_rev_8_21_14_0_10_47_8 | reverse complement strand
ATCAGCGAAGATACCACAGCAGTGCCAATTATTGACGTAGACGGCATCAAAAAACAGATCGGCGGACAAAAAAGCAATAATATCCGCTCAACAATTACCTCAATACCTGGGGTGAAAGACGTTAAAGTTGATATGAGTCCTTTCTGGGTGTCTAAGGCTCCCAAGAATACCGCCAAGATCAAGGTTATCCAGCAGCAAGTAAAAGATTAGAGTCGTGGAAATTCAAGAGCTATTAGGATTGGATGTCGGACAAGCTCGCACCGGCGTGGCCCGGGCATCGATGTATGCTCGTTTATCAGAACCATTTACCACTCTAAAGACCAAAGATATATATCAGCAATTGCAAAAAATTATTACTGCCCATAAAACAGATGCCATTGTTGTGGGTTTGCCCCGTGCGCAAAGCGGCAAGGATACTGCTCAGTCCATCTGGACACGCGCCTGGGTGGATGAGGCTAAAAACCACATAAACAAACCATTTTACTGGCAGGACGAATCGTTAACTACCAAAATGGCTGAAGCTCGCCAGATGTCTGATAAAAAGAGTACCCATAGCGCAGATGCTCTGGCGGCGGCTATAATTTTACAAGATTTTTTGGACACTCCGGAAACCGGGAGGGAATTATGTTAAAAAATTATAAAACATCCTACAAACGGCCTAGCTCAGTCAAAGCCTGGATTCTAGTGCTGGCTAGTTTGGTAGTTTTGCTTTTGGGCGGTGTGTGGGCTGTTAGGACGTGGTACTTCAATAACTTAAGGCCCCTGTCTTCGAGCCAGAGCACCTCATATTTTACAGTTGTATCTGGCGACAGTGTGCATACGATAAGCCTTAACCTGCAACATACTAGCTTAATTCGTAACTCCAAGGCTTTCGAGGGTTATGTTAGAAACAATGAAATACAGAATTTACAAGCTGGCACATACGTATTAAGTCCCTCGATGAGCGTGCAACAGATAGTTAAAAAAATGGTAAACGGAGAGGTGGCAAAAAACCTTCTGACAATTTTGCCAGCCAAGCGCCTGGACCAGATAAAACAAGCATTTAGAGATGCCAGCTACAGTCAAGCGGAAGTTGATGCGGCCTTTAATCCGGACAACTATAGGGGACATGCAGCACTTGCGAGCTTGCCTGCTGGCACCACACTAGAGGGCTATCTTTATCCTGATTCTTTTCAGAAACAAGCTGATACTCCAGCTACGACTATTGTACGCGAATCACTCGATGAAATGGAAAAATATCTGACCACTGATATCACAGATGGGTTTACTGCCCAAGGACTCACTTTATTTCAAGGCATAACACTGACCTCCGTAGTGCTACAAGAAGCATCCGACCCTGACGATCAATCAATTGTTTCCCAGGTTTTTTTAAGGAGGCTGAAGCAAAGTATGAAACTAGAATCCGACCCAACGGCTTTTTATGCCTCGGCGTTAGCCGGTGTGCCACGGGGCCTCGCTATTGAGTCGCCGTATAATACCTACTTACATCTCGGTCTACCGCCCGGGCCAATCGGCAACGTAACCAAAAATGCTCTGAAGGCTGTGGCTCATCCGGCTAACACCGATTATCTGTACTTCGTGGCTGGCGACGACGGTGTGGTGCACTTTACTCATAGTCTGGCGGAACATGAAGAGGCAACCCGTAAATATTGCACAAAATTGTGCCAATAACGTATCTTGTCAACTCCCCTTATAACAGGGGTGATGAGGCTTCCGATAGGTTTGCGCTTGGTATAATAGCTGAGTAGAACAGCGTGTTTTTCAAACCAAAATATTTTCATTGGCCGCTGTCTTACTTACCCGGTGGGATATTAACCCTCCGGTTTAGGAGTTAGATTATTCGTAAATTATCACTTTCGGTGCTTGGGCGTCTAAGTCTGCAAAACGTTCCCGGCAGGGACGTGTTACCTAATTTATCCAACTTATCGGCATCGCCCAAGATAAGTAAACGCTCTAGGCGCAAGCTGGTGCGTTGGGGAATAGTGGCTGGCAATGTCAGCCTACTGCTAGGTATCGGTATTTTTGTTCTGGCTAATAGATCAGCTAGCCAAACCATACGTTCAGGCACGGTCAATAGTTTGGTGGCTACGGCCAGCTCGTTGCACAACCCCTTGGATACCGTTTCTTCGGCTCAGATTGCCCTGCAAGCGGCTCAAATGACCAATCTACCAGAACTGACGGCCGTACGTAATCAAACTGATTCAGAAAACGCTCAGCTAGCAGTGGCAACTAGTGATACCAGTATTGTAGCTAAGCCGCAAATTGTCGGTACCGGGCAAAAGTCCAAAAAAGATATTGCTCATTACACCACCGTGGCTGGCGATACTATTAGTAATATTGCCGCAAAATTTAACCTTAATGCCAACAGTCTCAGGTGGTCTAATAACTTAACTGGTGATGCGGTAGCCGCAGGTAAGGATCTGCTGATTCCGCCGGCTAACGGTATTGTTTATCAGGTGAAGTCTACCGATAGCATTGATGGTGTAGTAAATAAATACCAGGCCGATAGGGCTATATTCATTACGGTCAACGATGCCGAAGGCGGTAGTCTTATTGCCGGTGACTATGTTTGGATTCCGGGTGGTGTAGTAGCCACGCCAGCGGCTAGGTTCTCGGCGGTTGGCACCGGTGGTTTTGCCTGGGGCTTTGGTCCTACTTATGGTAGTAGCGGGTATGATTACGGCTACTGTACCTGGTGGGCCTCGTTGCGTCGTACCCAGATAGGCCGTCCGGTTCCGGCTAATTTGGGCAATGCCATATCATGGAAGAGCTTAGCTTCCCGGGCTGGTTTTGGGATTGGCACTACACCCGCAATAGGCGCTGTGGTTTGGACTCCGGTAAGCTACGGTTATGGGCATGTTGGCTTTGTCGAAAAAATGAACGGTGATGGCAGTATTTGGGTATCTGATATGAACTCACATGGCCTGGCAGCTATGGATACCAGCAGCGGTAGCGCTGGCGGTTGGGGCAGAGTTAGTTATCGTCTATTATCACCGGCACAGGCATCCAGTTTCTGGTATATCTACTAGAGCCTACATCAAAACCTAAACCCTAACCCTTTACCACCTCTCTCAAACTCTATACTCTAGTAGTATGTTTGTGGATAAAGTTCAGGTAAGCTTAAAAGCCGGCGACGGCGGAAACGGTGCGGTTAGTTTTAGGCAGGAAAAATTTGTAGACCGCGGCGGCCCGGATGGCGGCGACGGCGGCAAGGGCGGTGATATTATTTTAGTGGCTAGCCGTAACCAAAATACTTTGGCAGCTTTTCGCTACAAGAAACTCCATAAAGCTGGCAGCGGTGAGCCGGGCGGCAAACGACGGCGGCACGGCAAAAATGGCTCAGATCTGGAAATAGCTGTACCCGTAGGCACAGTTGTAACCACCACGGATGGTAAATTATTAGCAGATATGGTAGACGACGGCCAAAAAGCTGTGGTGCTAAAAGGCGGTATCGGCGGTTTTGGCAATGCCCACTTTGTGAGCTCCACACGCCAGGCGCCTCGGGTTGCCGAAAAAGGCGAGGCCGGCCAATCAGCCGAGGCAGTACTGGAGTTAAAAATGCTAGCCGACGTTGGCCTGGTTGGCTTGCCTAACGCCGGCAAATCAACTCTGTTATCGGTGGTCAGTAATGCTAAGCCCGAAATTGCTAACTACCCTTTTACCACACTACACCCCAATCTGGGAGTTGTGGATATTGATAACAAAGATAGTTTATTGTTTGCCGACATACCAGGTCTTATTGAAGGCGCCAGTCAGGGGAAGGGGTTGGGTGTTGAGTTTTTGCGCCACCTGGAGCGTACCAGCGTATTGATTCACCTGATTGATGCCTACAGCGAAGATGTAGCCAAGGACCACAAGACCATAATGAAAGAGCTGGCTGCCTATAAGATTGATTTGAGCGGCAGGCCACAGATTGTAACCCTGACTAAAACCGAAGGTGTTGACAAAAAACAGCTCGACCAGCAACTTAAACAACTTCAAAAAATTACAGCTCGTGGTACCCAGGTATTAGCAATTTCTAGTGTCAGCGGGCATGGCGTCAAGGAACTTTTGCGCGAAGTTCAAAAAATGGTCAACGCAGCCCGCAAAAAGACCGCCAAAAAAGTCCGAAGCGAACTGCCGGTAATCGGTTTAAAAGAAGACGAAAATGCTTGGCGGGTCCAAAAGCATAAGGATAGATTTATTGTTTCAGGTAAAAAGATTGAAAGATTTGCCGCTCGCACGGACTTTGATGATTTTCACGGGGTAGCCAGGTTGCGCGATATTTTGCATAAAATGGGCATAATGCGCGAGTTGCATCGGCAGGGCGTTGAAGCCGGCCAAAAAATTTACATTGGCAATCCGGTCATTGGCAGCTTGGAATATTAAATCTCTATTTCGGCTAAAATTGGCAGATGATCCGAAAACTCAGTTTTGATAATCTCATTAGAGAGCATCTTGATGTCTTTTGTCGCGAAAATATAATCGAGCCGCCAGTCTAGCGTGGAGGCTTCAAAACCCTGATACGAAAAAGACTTAGTGGTCCAGGTAGGTTCTTTGTACGGAGGCCCGGTATGCTCAAAATATTTTTTTAGTTCGGCTATGGTACGAGAGTTTGGCAAAGAGTTCAAGTCGCTTGCCAGGACAAACCTCTCCTTATTATTTTTGACCGAGTCGACTAACCCATCAACTTCCTCGCGCCTTTTCGGAGTTATTTTAAAAGCATGGCTATACGACAGATGGGTTGTGCCGACAGTAAGTGTTTTATCATCAGTTTTTAAGTTAACCTCCATGTACACACGTCTTTCGTATGGGTAGTTTGGGCTGTCGGGACTGGTTTGCCCGATATAGCTAAACTTGTAATCTATAATCGGTAATTTACTAAAAATAGCGTTGCCTATTTTGTAATATTGTTCATCAGGCCTCTTAAGTACTTGCTGGTATTTATAATCCATCGACATAAGTTTTGAAATTTCTGACGGAATATTACGCCCAGGGTTTATGAATGAATCGGTAGTTAGTTCTTGGCAACAGAGTATGTCGGGTTGGATTTCTTTGATAAGCGACAAAATATTGTCGGCTTTTTCCATCAACCACACGTTCCAGGTCATCACTTTTAGCTTGGCCATAGCTGGTATTATAACCGCTCATTTCGTATTCTCTAGATAGATGACTTTTTATTTTTATGATCTAGAGACCAGCGGTATAAATCCACGTGCCAGTCGGATTATGCAGTTTGGCGGGCAGCGTGCCGATATGAACTTAAAACCGATCGGCGAACCGGATAACATCCTGATCAAAATGACTCCTGATATTTTGCCAGATCCCGAAGCTGTTTTAATAACCGGTATAACTCCTCAGACAACATTAACTAACGGCATTTCTGAGGCCGAATTTTTAAAGTATTTCAGTGAATCGATAGCTATGCCTAACACCGTCTTTGTGGGTTACAATAATGTCCGTTTTGATGATGAGTTTATACGTTTTACTCTCTGGCGAAACTTCTATGACTCGTATGAATGGCAGTGGAAGGAGGGCCGGAGCCGCTGGGATTTGCTGGACTTAGCGCGTATGACACGGGCTCTACGCCCCGAGGGCATTGAGTGGCCGTTTGCATCTGACGGGAAACCAAGTAATCGTTTGGAACTGCTTACGTCAGTCAATAAATTGGAACA
>PFEG01000049.1:8068-9354 GCA_002793885.1 Candidatus Saccharibacteria bacterium CG10_big_fil_rev_8_21_14_0_10_47_8 | reverse complement strand
CCTCAGTGACGTAAGAGCATCTTTGGCTGTGGCTCGCTTAATTATGAACAAACAAACCAAACTCTTTGAGTATTTGCTTAATTTGCGAAACAAAACTAACGTTGCCGTACTGGTAGGCAAGGGCCAGCCGGTGGTCTATAGCAGCGGTCGCTACCCCTCCGAGTACGAAAAGACCACCATAGCCGTAATGGTAGGGCCTCATCCGGGTAGAAATGCCGCTCTGATGTATGACTTGCGGATAGATCCGGACGAATTTACTGGCCTTACCCCAAAACAACTAGTGGCGCTTTGGCAACTGCGCGGCAAAGACGCGCCATACTTTCCGGTTAAAGCTTTATCGTATAATCGTTGCCCGGCTGTCGCGCCATTTTCGGTATTAGACGTTAAAAGCGCTAACCGCCTAGGGATAGACAGCGCCAAAATTGACGCCAATTTAAAGAAGCTACTAAAAGCCAAAGATTTTGGCGATAAACTAGCCGCCGCCGAAGAAATAATCCGCCCAACCGCTCAACCGGAATTAATCGCCGACGAGCAACGAGTTGACGGTCAGCTTTATGACGGCTTTGTTAATAATGCCGACAAGGTCAAAATGAGTGTGGTACGGGCGGCTGACGTTGATAAGTTAGCGGATTTGCAGCTGGACTTTGCCGATGAACGGTTAAAATTGATGCTGCCGCTATATAAAGCCCGAAATTATCCAAAAAGCCTCAACCGGGATGAACAGCAGTGGTGGGAAGAGTTCAGGGCTAAACGTTTACTGGACGGCGGCGCCAATAGCCTGGCAAGCCTCTATTTTAAACGAATAGAAGAACTGGCCAGTGGCACCCGAGCCAGCAAACAGGATAAATATTTGTTAGAAGAACTAAAATTGTACGGCCAATCAGTCCTGCCGATGGTTTAAAGGTATATACCTAAAAGAGTAAATAATCTATAATAGACGTTTATACTTATGAATGAATTTATATCTGTTAGGGGTGCGTGGGAACACCCTAGCGCCAAAGTCTTGATATTTCGAAATAGAGTTATTCACCCTCTTTTTCATTCAGGATTTAGTGCGGGGCAGGTAACCTCGTGAGCGATGCGATCAAAGTCATTGGTGCGAGGGAACACAACCTAAAGAATATCAGTTTAGAGATCCCTCGTAACACGCTCACGGTAATCACCGGTTTGTCGGGTTCTGGTAAATCCAGCTTGGCTTTCGATACGATTTACGCCGAAGGCCAGCGCCGCTATGTGGAAAGTTTAAGCGCTTACGCGCGCCAGTTTTTGGGTTTGATGGAGAAGCC
>PFEG01000049.1:0-8010 GCA_002793885.1 Candidatus Saccharibacteria bacterium CG10_big_fil_rev_8_21_14_0_10_47_8 | reverse complement strand
AGCCGTAATCCGCGCAGTACCGTAGCGACGGTAACTGAGATTTATGATTATTTGCGTCTGTTGTTTGCCCGCACTGGTACTCCGCACTGCCCGATTTGTGGCAAACCCGTCACCCGGCAAACTACGGGTGCCATAGTTGAACAAATCGCTGGCAAATATAAAAACTTTCGGTTGATGGTATTGGCACCAGTGGTACTTGCGAAAAAAGGCGCATTTGAACACATACCGGAACAATTTATGCGCGGTGGTTTTGCTCGTGCCCGAGTAGACGGGGTAGTGTATGCTTTGGATGAATTCCCATTGCTCGACAAGAACTATAAACATTCCATCGAAATCGTCGTAGACAGGCTGGTTAACGATGAAAATAGCCGGGGCCGCTTGAGCCAATCGATAGAACAAGCTTTGGATATAGCTGAGGGCCATCTGGTTGTTAACAACGCCGATACCAAAGAAGACTCTAGCTACAGTCTTAAATATGCTTGCATAGATCATCCGGACATTCACATACCGGAACTTGAGCCGCGGACTTTTAGTTTTAATGCGCCCCAGGGAGCCTGCCCTGTTTGCACCGGACTTGGTTCGCGTTTAGAAGTTGACCCGGAGCTGGTGATCCCCAACGGCCGGCTGACAATCGCCGAAGGCGCTATAAGGCCGTTTAATCGTTTCAACGCCGATGCTTGGTATAATAAGAAACTGCAAGCCGTAGCCGATGCCTATGGATTCAGCCTGCAAATACCTACAAGCGAGCTAAGCCGGGATCAGCTGGATAAGATTTTTTATGGTACGGGCAGTCAAAAATATAGTATCCAGATAAGCGTCGGCCGTCATTTTGACACTACTTACGAGGGGGTAATTCCCAACCTTGAACGCCGCCACAAGGAGACCAACAGTGACTTTATGCGCCGGGACATTGAGCGCTTTATGCAGGAACGGCCCTGTCATGCCTGTAGCGGCCGGCGTTTAAAGCCCGAAGTCTTAGCCATAACCGTTGCCGATAAATCAATTATGGACATTTGTGAATTCTCGATTGATAGGGCCGTTGGTTTTTTCGTCAATCTCCGCCTCAACGAAACCGATTCCAAAATCGCCAAGCAGGTATTAAAAGAGATAAATGCCCGTTTGAAATTTTTACAAGACGTTGGGCTTAATTACCTGGATCTTACCCGCAGCGCCACGACTTTAAGCGGCGGCGAGGCCCAGCGCATACGCTTAGCCACCCAAATCGGCTCGGGCCTGCAAGGCGTGTTATATGTGCTGGATGAGCCAAGTATCGGCCTGCACCAACGTGACAACAAACGGCTGATCAATACGCTTAAGCACTTGCGTGATCTGGGTAACACCGTAATTGTGGTTGAGCACGACGAGGAAACCATCCGCACCGCTGATTATTTAGTAGACATGGGGCCTGGCGCTGGCATTCATGGCGGCGAGGTAGTGGCTATCGGCAAACCGGAAAATGTCATAAAAAATCTGGCTTCAGTAACCGGTGAATATTTAAGCGGCAAAAAGAAAATAGCTACTCCCAAAAAACGCCGCTCCGGCAACGGCAAAAAACTGGTTATTCGCGGAGCGCGCGAGCATAACCTTAAAAATATCGATGTTGAAGTGCCGCTGGGGCAACTGGTAGTGGTTAGCGGTGTAAGCGGGTCGGGTAAATCCAGCCTGATAAATGATATTCTGGCCCGCGAACTAAGCGCCAGGCTGATGCGGGCCAATGTTGTGCCAGGCCGCCACGATGAGATTGAGGGCATAAAACTGCTTGATAAGGTTATAGTTGTGGACCAATCACCGATTGGCCGGACACCGCGCTCCAATCCGGCAACCTACATGGGGTTATTTACCCCGATCCGGGAGCTGTTTGCGGCCATGCCAGAAGCCAAAGTACGCGGATACCAGGCTGGGCGTTTTAGCTTTAACGTAAGAGGTGGTAGGTGCGAAAATTGCTCGGGCGACGGAGTTATAAAAATAGAGATGCACTTTTTGCCGGATGTTTACGTAACCTGTGAGGTTTGCCATGGCAAACGCTATAACCCCGAGGCGCTGGAGATTCACTACAGGGGAAAAACCATCAGCGATATACTGCAAATGACTTGCGAACAGGGCTTGGAATTTTTCGCCAATATCCCATCGATTGCCCGCAAACTTCAGACTCTTGTTGACGTCGGCCTCGGTTATATCAACCTCGGGCAACCGGCTACAACCCTAAGTGGCGGCGAGGCCCAAAGAGTCAAGTTGGCTACTGAATTATCGCGCCGTCCAACCGGTAGGACGCTGTATATTTTAGATGAACCAACAACCGGCTTACACATGGCCGACGTCGCGAAGCTTTTAGATGTTTTACACGCGCTAGTAGATACCGGTAATAGCATGGTGGTGATAGAGCATAATCTAGACGTTATAAAATCCGCCGATCATGTTATTGATATGGGTCCGGAAGGCGGTGAGGCTGGCGGCCAAATTATAGCCAGCGGTACGCCGGAACAGATTGCTAAAACAAAAGATAGCTACACCGGCCAGTTTCTGAAAGCAGTCCTGCAATAAACGTTCTGGTAACTATTTTTTCTTGAAAAAGTAGTTGTATTCTTCGCGGATAGCCAAACGAAGCTCCCGGCGCTTGCTGGCATTTCTGGCAAACTGCCAGAGGATACTTCCCATAGTAAGAAACATTGCTAGAAAGAGCAGGGGGATGATAAACGTATCGAGATTCGGGAAGCGGTTACCCAGCCAGAAACTACCTAAAATTATACTGGTCGTCCAAACTACACCCCCAAGGATGTTGTAAAATGTGAAGCTCCGCTTGTTCATTTTGCCCATGCCGGCCACTAAAGGGACAATTGTGCGCACAACTGCCAAAAAACGGGCCAAAAATACAGCCTTGCCGCCATGCTTTTTGGAAAAGAGCTCAGCGCTTTTAATGTACTCCTTTTTAAAAAGAACCCCGTCGCTACGCCTGAAAACGCGTGGACCTACCTGCTCACCGATGACGTATCCCAGATGATACCCGGCTATCGCAGCAATGATTACGCATGGCAACAAGACAGACAATGGCAGCACACCTTGGCTGGCAAATAGGCCGGCAGCTAGCAGCAAGGTGTCCCCAGGTAGAAAAAATCCTATCAACAGGCCGCTCTCAGCGAATATAATCAGTGATATTGCTAGTATGCCACCGCTTTGAACAATGCTATCTACACTCAAAAGCATAGCTTTATTGTATCAGGGCTCCCCAAGAATCCCCATATCTGTTATACTAAGCACAAATAAGTCATAAGTTAAGGGATAAAGGGACGTTAATGGTTGATTTGGACACGCCGGTAAAATTACAAGAGCGCACAGTTGTACGCAAAGGCCTGAATAATTTGCGCTCAGAGGGCTTTGTGCCAGCTGTAATACATAACCACGGCCAACCGTCAGTGCATGTCATGGGTTTAGAAATGGAGCTAGGTAATATTTACAAGGCTGCCGGTAAACACCATCCATTACAACTGCAAATAGGTTCACAAAAATATCTGGCACTTATAAAAGATGCTCACTTTAACCCTGCCAAAAGACGTTTGCAGCACATAGTGTTCCAAGCCATCAACCAAAATGAAAAAGTAGAGGCTGAGGTGCCCATTCGCTTAGACGGGGAAATACCGGCCGAAAAAACCGGCTTGATGATACTGCATCAGCTTGACCACGTAGAGATTGAGGCGCTACCTAAAGATTTGCCCGACGAGCTTAAAGTGGATGCCACTAAACTAGTCGAGCTACAAGACAAAATTACCGTTGCGGATTTGCAAATTCCTGAAGGTGTGACGGTATTGACTGAACCGGAGCACCCAATCGCCATGGTAGTAGAAACCAAGGCTCAGATTTCTGAAGAAGAAGAGACTACCGAAACTGCCGAGGAGGGCGAAGAGGAAGTCGAGGGCGCACCTACTGAAGGTGGCAAGGAAGAAGCGGTCGACAAAGAATCTTCCGAGTCCGGCGACCAGAAAAAATCCAAAGAATAGAAACAACTTACCAACAATACTTAACTAGTCAAGTATTTTCTAAAAACTGTGCCGACCATGATCAAGAAACTAGAAACTAAACTAAAAAATCTGCCAATTTCACCGGGTGTCTATTTTCATAAGGACAAAACGGGGGAGATTATTTATATTGGCAAGGCCGCGAATTTGCGGAACCGGGTGCGCCAATACTTTCAGAAAAGCCGGTATAGGGACCCCAAAACAGATGTACTAGTCAATGAAATCGCGGATATAGACTGGACCGAGCTGGACTCTGAAGCCGACGCGCTTTTTTTGGAGGCTGAGCTGGTACGGCGCTACATGCCGCGATTTAACATCATGTTACGCGATGATAAAAGCCTGCAGTTTGTGCGCATCGATTATAAAAGCGATTATCCGACGGTTAGCCTGGTACGCCGGCCGCTGGATGATGGCGCGCGGTATTTTGGGCCGTACATCAATGGTTTTGCGGTTAAAAAAGCGCTGCGCTATTTGCGCCGGGCATTTCCTTACGCCACCAAGCGGTCGGTTGGCCAAAGGCGGGTTAGTCTGCACTATCATCTTGGTCTAGACCCCGGCCTGGAGGAGGGTAAAACCAGCCTGTCGCAGTACCGCGCGAATCTCCGCAAGCTTATGAAATATCTAGAAGGCGGCCGGCAAAGTTTATTGGTTGAGATTGAGCGAGACATGAAAAAGACAGCTAAAGCCAAAGATTTTGAAACAGCCGCCCATTTCCGAAACCAGCTGCAAGCGCTCAACCAACTAGGCCGACAGATTTTATTTAGCGATCGTGAAATACAAGATGCCGACAACGATGCCGCCTTAAACGGACTGGCTGAGCTACTCGGGCTAAAAAAGCCACCTGTCCGAATAGAGGGCTACGACATTAGTCACATGCAGGGCACTGACACGGTAGCCAGCATGGTGGTGTTTAGTAGCGGTGTCCCGAACAAGACCGCTTACCGAAAATTCAAAATGAGACTACCTGGCAATGATGATTTTGCCCACATGAACGAAGTTATATCACGCCGTTTGAGTGAAAAGAATACCAGCGAATGGAGTGTCCCGGATTTGATTTTAATAGACGGCGGCAAGGGCCAGTTAAGCTCAGCCCTGCAGGCCCGCGACGACGCAGGCTTATCTAAAATCCCAATGATCGGTCTGGCCAAACGCTACGAAGAAATTATCTTGAAAAAACCTACCACACCACAAAACCTTCGTTTACAAGGAGGCTCCTTGGAAAGTGCGCGGGTTGTGGAAAGCGGCGATTTTATAACTATTGGGCTGCCCGAACAATCGCCGGTGGTTAAGCTTTTGCAGCGTATACGTGATGAGTCTCACCGTTTTGCGATAAGCTATCACAGCACACTAAAGCGTGGCCGCCAGACAGGCAGTATACTGGACCAAGCGCCTGGAATCGGACTAGTGACTCGCAAAAAACTTATAAGAACTTTTGGTTCGGCAAAAGCTGTCAGCTTGGCCTCGTCAGACGAGCTCAAACTCGTTTTAGGTACAGCCCGCGCTAAACATTTGTACGATTACTTAAAATCCCATCATTAACAGCGAACTTCACCGGACGGGAACGTTTATTTGTTACAATAGTAGTTAGAATGCGGCGGTTATTTATGAGCTTATTATTGCGTTGGGCGGCCTCGTCTTTGGGCTTATGGATAGCGGCGGCCATTTTGGGTCGTGGTAGATTGGACGTTGGCGACACGCTCGCTACCATAATCATTGTCGGGCTAGTATTAGCTCTTGTGAATATGGCCATAAAACCTATCCTGATGATAATATCGTTCCCGGCTATTATCATTAGCCTAGGGCTTTTCATGCTGGTTATTAACGGACTAACACTACTGATTGCCAGTTGGCTTTACAACGCGCTATATATAAAAAACTTTGGCGTAGCTGTAGTCGCAGGAGTTATACTAGCTGTTGTGAACTTACTGGTTTCAAAAATTGTTAAAGACATTCCGGGGAAAGATTAAGATGACCATCTGGAACTATATAACCATCGCTACGGCTGCGTTGATTACTCTTTTGGTTTTAATTCAAACTAGGGGAGCAAGTTTAGGCGCTGGGTTGGGCGGATCCGGCGAAGTCAACACGGTTCGCCGCGGTTCTGATAAAACTCTTCACCAGCTAACTATAATTACCATTTTTGTTTTTGCTGCCAGTATTATTATTGGCATTGTAGCTCAATAGGAAAATATTTTGTGGTGAAGTATCAGGTGGCTAAATTGATACCGAGTGATGTGACTAAGCGTCGTTGGCGTAGGGTTGCTCTTCGGCGTCAGCGTCAAGCCACTAGCTTAACTCAGCAAGCCGACCAGAAGATTGAGAAACTACTGATTCGTCGTTTTAATCGGTTGGTTTTGGTACGCCGTTTCATCCTTTTGTGGATTTCGCTTTTCGTACTGTTGTTTGCTTGTACGGTTGTCCAGTTGCGAGCCTTGTCGCCATATTATCAAACGCTACACCCGGTACCAGGCGGTCTATATAGTGAAGGACTGATCGGCGGTTTTACCAACGCTAACCCCCTGTACGCTGCGAGTACGGCCGATGTTGCTGTTAGCCGGTTGGTGTTCTCTGGTCTGTTTGGATACGACAATAACAACAGCCTGGTGGGCAATTTGGCCCATGATTGGCAGGTTAGCCCATCCGGTAAGCGGTACATTGTCAGCCTCAAACATAATATTACTTGGCAGGACGGCCAGCCATTTACTGCTGATGACGTGGTCTTCACCTACCGAACAATCCAGAACATCGAAACCCAGTCACTCCTCTATACTAGCTGGCGGGGAATAACTGTTACTAAACAAGATATCTACACCGTAACTTTTGACTTACCGAATCAACTGACGGCTTTTCCCTACGCGCTTACCAACGGTATCGTGCCCAAGCACTTGCTTAAAAATATCGCTCCGCAACAATTGCGCAGCGCCTCATTTAACACAGAGCCGATTGGTACGGGTCCTTTTGAGTGGAAATTTGTTGAAGTTACTGGGGTGAGTAATGCCGACCGTCAGCAGCGTATAGCTCTGTCGGCCTTTGATAATTATTGGGCCGGGCGGCCCAAACTGGATGGTTTTAGCGTAACTACCTTCAGTGACGACAGGCACTTAATCGCGGCCTTTAGAGATAAACAACTCAATGCTATGAGCGGTCTGGAATCTCGGCCCGACGAGCTGGTCAAAGATAGCAACCTGGAAGTTTACGCGACACCGGAAACTGCCGCGGTTATGTCATTCTTTAATAATTCCAGGGCGCCGCTTAACGATGTTAACGTACGCCGGGCTTTGGTTAGTGGAGTCAACCGCAAATTAGTGGCTACCCTTTCGCAGTATGCCAATAAGCTAGTAGACAGCCCGTTATTAAAGAGCCAGTTGGGTTATGACCCATCAGTTACTCAGGCGGGCTATAATCCAGATAGCGCCAATCAGCTTTTAGATCAGGCTGGCTGGCTGCGTGATGCCAGCGGCCAGCGGTCCAAGGGCGGACAACCCCTTACGATATCTTTAAGCTCACAAGATACAGTGGCATATACTAAGACAGCCCAATTCCTACAAGAAGAGTGGGGGAAGTTGGGTATAAAAGTTAATGTGCGCTACTATTCCGCTGATGATTTACAGAGTGTAGTGATTGGTGGGCATGACTATGACGCCCTACTTCATGGGATTAGCATAGGCGTTGATCCGGATGTTTTTGCTTATTGGCATAGCTCACAGGCCAGTGTTAGTTCCCAGGGACGTCTTAACATCAGTGAATATAAGTCCACTGTTGCCGACCAAGCTTTAGAAGCCGGCCGAACGCGGTCTGACCAAGCTCTGCGGTCCACCAAATATCATGCCTTTTTAGCGGCTTGGGCCCAGGACGCACCGGCCCTGGCTCTTTACCAGCCTAATTTTTTGTATATAACCCGCAGCCCGGTTTTTAACTACCAGCGTAAAGCTATCAATACCAATGCTGGCCGATTTTATAATGTTAATCAATGGATGGTCCGGCAACAACACCAAAACCT
>PFEG01000041.1 GCA_002793885.1 Candidatus Saccharibacteria bacterium CG10_big_fil_rev_8_21_14_0_10_47_8 | reverse complement strand
TATAGTATTCATTATTTTTTGCTCACTTTAACCGTATGGCCTCCGAACTGCTCACGCATAGCCGAAAGTATCTGTCCGGTGTAACTAGGATTAGATTCAGAGGCCTTGCGGAAATTTAGAGCTTCTTCTATGAATTTAGCTTTGATACCAAATTGCTTGGCGGCCCCTATAGTCCATTCACCTTCGCCAGTATGGCCAACACTGCCGCTGACCGTGTCGAGTCCTTCCCCATGAACTCTGAATGCTTGTTCCAGCCAGGCTATCAAGCGGGATTCAATTACACTGCCGTGGTTGTAGATACTAGCAATATCCACCAATTTGAGGTCAAACTTGGCTGTTTTAAGCACTGTAAATCCCTCAGCGATGGCCTGCATCATGCCGTACTCTATCCCATTATGGATCATTTTAACGAAATGACCGGCACCCGATCCCGCGAAGAATTTGTAGCCATTTTCAACGCTTAAATCAGCAAATAGCGGCTCCCACTGTTCAAACAATTCTTGTTTTCCACCAATCATTAGCGATGCGCCGGTTCTGGCACCATTTGGTCCGCCAGAAACTCCGACATCAATAAACTCGATACCACTGGTTGCCAATTTTTTGGCTCTTTTTTGCGATTCTTTATAGTGAGAATTGCCACCGTCGATGATGATATCGCCCGGCTCCAAAATATCACTCAATCCATCTTTGCCAAATAATGCATCGTCAACAACAGTTGAAGGTACCATTAGCCAAATCAGTCGTGGTCCTCTCAGTTTGCGAACCAGTTCCTGGTAGGAAGCTACTGTGAGCAATTGGTTTTGGGTTGGTGGCTTGGTGTCAAATCCCAGCACCTTCCAGCCCTTTTCGCTAAGTCGAAGGCCTAGGTTATAGCCCATCTTGCCTAAGCCCACGACACCGATCTCCTTCTTTATATCTAGAGTTGAGTGTTCCGGCTGTACGTCCGGCAAAGGCTTGTCGCTGGAATAGCGCAACAGGTTCTCGGCGCTAGCTCGCCAGGACCGTTCAATTGGGTCAATAAAACGCCAACTGGCCATGGTTTCGCGGCTGGAGACAAACAAGGTTTGATCGCCAGCAATGGCGTCAAGTAGTAACTGGGTATACTCTTCTGTGTAGCGAGCCGTCTCGCCCAGAGGGTAATCAAATTTTAACCACTGCTCCTCCAGCTCATCCTTGGTTCCTGGCTTCCTTGACCAGAACCTAATCGCGATGCCCGGATCGGGCTGAATGTGGACGTACAGCTGATTCTTGTAATGAACATCACCCGGGCAGAGACAAGGCGAAGGATGCCGATAGGTGATGATTATCTGCTTGTCGGCTTTAGGCAACTTTTTACCAGCTTCCAGTATGATCGGGACGCCTTGCCACGAGGGGTGCTTAAGGCTAGTTTGGATTTTAAAATACGTTTCCGTGACAGAGTTAGAATCAACGTTGTCTTCAGAAGTATATCCCGCATATTGAGCCCGGGAAGTGTTGGCCAATGGGTCTTTGATAGGCTCAATAGATTCGATAATCTCCGCTCGCTTGTCACGGATATGATCAGACGTTAAATCAATAGGATTATCCATTGTCACCAGCGCTAGCATTTGCAGAAGGTGATTTTGGCCTACATCCAGCAGTGCGCCGACGCTGTCATAAAACCCGCCACGGCCTTCAATATCAATAGCTTCCAGCAATTTGATCTCAATTTTCTCAATGCCACTACTATCCCATGATGCTTCAAGGAAATTATTAGCGAATCGGAAGGCCAGGATGTTCTGAATGGCCTCTTTTGCCAGGTAATGATCGATCCGATAGATTTGCTCTTCCTCGAACAATGTTCCGAGCAGCTTATCTAGCTTGATTGCCTGGTCAAGGTCCTTGCCGAAGGGTTTTTCAACTAAAACTCTGGTCCAACCGTCATCGCCTCCGCATGGCTCAGTTAGTCCTGATTTAGCTAAATTCGTAAAGATTGATTCGTAATTCTCCGGTGGCACAGCCAGATAAAACAGCTTATTGGTACAGACGCCCCACTGGTCGTCAATAGACTTTAGCTTTTGGCTAAGCTTTTTATAGGCATCTGCTTCGTTAAAATCACCACGAAGGTAGTTTAGAATTTGCTGAAATTTATCGTATGTTCCTGGCTTAGCAGGGTACGCCCTCAGGGTTTTATCTACATGGGCGCGAAAGCCTTCGTCACCCAAGTCGCGCCTGGCAAAGCCTACGACTGCGAACTTATCAGGGCAGAGATTCCGCTCATATAGTTTTAACAATGCTGGTGCCAGCTTGCGCGCCATCAGATCGCCAGTTGCACCGAATACAACCAATATCGTAGGAATGTTATGTTCGGCATCAATCTTTGTGTTCATATTTATAGTCTACTCTTTAACTTCCACGCCGTGCCAAAAGGCAACATAATCCGTGAAATCTTTCTTAACTTTATCAATAGCACTGGGCGTAGGATCGGGGTAGTACCAGGCTCCGTCTTCATTAACTTCGCCATCTACGTCGACTTGGTAATAGCTGGCCAGACCCTTCCAGAAGCAGGTGGTGTGTTTATCCGTAGGCTTGAGGAATTCTTTTTTAATTGCGTCGGGTGGAAAGTACCAGTTACCTTCAATATATATCAGGTCTTTTTTGTCTGCCTCGGCGATTACTTTGTTATTCCAAATTGCTTGCATATCTTACTCCTTATTATTGTTTAGTTGGATCAAACACGACTCCCTTGTCCTGATACTGAACAGCCCACGAGAACCACATTTCAAAATAAAACGGTATTTCTGCCCCGTCGGACTTAGTAATTGTCAGTTCGTTATCGCTCTTGCTGAGCTTTATGGTTTGCCCATTAACTTGTGTATCGTAGACTTGCTCGTTCTTTAGTTCTAGCCAGGGAACAGCTACCGAAGTGCCATCTACATCAAATACTACAAATATAGATTTAGACGGATAGCGCTTGTCAGTATCGCTCGGGCTGAAGAAGAAATCGTCACTGTCTTCGTAACCAGAATATGGATTTCGTGCATAATCCCGGCTGTGACCGGTGTTCTCGCTCATAATCTGGGCATTTGAATATTTTGACTTTATTTCACCCACAGTAAGCAGTTGAAATTTAACTAGTTCAAGTTTTTGGCCAAAGTGCCTTCCGGCCAGCGCCTGACCAGTACTTTGTTGCCAGAGTGTTTCGCTGCCGCGGTCAAACATCACCATATTGCTCTCAATCAATGCTCCGCTGACGCCAAAGGTGCTGACACCATCTGGCAGAGTTCGATTGTAAACAATGGCGCTGCCGCATAGTGGGCAGAAAGTGATAGCGAGAGGTTTGCCATTTACTGTATCGTTGACGATTTCATGCCAAGTTAGAATGTTATACGGGTAGACTCTGACCGTGTCTTTATCCTCAATAACGATCGCTTGTACGCTATCCGAATGCTTGAAATTACCAATTGGTTCGAATTTGGGTTCATCTATGGCGGGAATGCCGTCTTTACCTGGGCCACCACTCAAGGCTTTGCTGATCGTCGGATCTGCTTTTGACCAGTCTGTTTTAGGAAAAGACTTAAGCAAGAAATCCGGTACATCTTTACTGGCTTTATTTTTGGTATCGCTGTCGGAGTCAAGTAGCCGCTGTTCAAATTTAGTAGTGCCGAGCAGGCCGCGGTCTACCAGCCAAGTCTCAGCGTCTTTAATTAGTCCAGTCATAATAAGTAAACCAACTATTACAATAAATATACCTAGCCCACGCCTGAACTTGCTCATCGGGTCTATGGCCCATCCGAGACGTTTTGTGACACGCTGCCCACCGTAAGCTACAGCTAATAAAACTGCGCTTAAGCCAAGGCTGTAAGCTATAAGATTGATCGTACCGACCGCAAAACTTGTCGGGAGCACAGTTGCCAGTATCAAGCCGTAGGTTGGGCTACAACTTGTAAAGACCGGGCCAAGCGAGAGCCCAAGTAAAACATTACGGGTATTGCCAGCTCTTTTACTGGATATCGCTGTTAGGCGCCCGGCTTCATCCTGCAAATGTAATTTTATGGTCATCCACTCCCATACTGCCGGAAATACCAGCGTGATACCGATGAAAGTTACCAGCGCTCCAGACACAATCAACCATACGCTACTCGGCACGCCAAGCAACAATGTGCTACCTCTAATGAGCAGCGTAAAGGCTATAACTGATATAGCGAGGCTGCCAATAATTATGAGTGGCGCGCGTTTACTCTTTTCAGCCGCCGAACCTGCCAATACAACAGGCAGCAAAGGCAGTACGCACGGCGACAGGACCGTCAACACGCCAGCCAGCAATGAAAGGATAACTAGTTCCATGTTACTGCAACTCGTTTAATACATCAGATAAGCTTGGGCTCTGGCTCCATAAAGCAATCTTTTGGCCATTTTTATCGACTTGGACAAGGGTATGCTGGAGCCTGACTCCATACTTCTTTTTAAGTTCGGTTTCGTTGTCAAAGTCTGCTTTCAGGATGCGTACATTAGCTGGGATCTTATCTGAGTTGTCTGTAATGTCCTTATCAAGTACATGGCAGGTAGGGCACCAGCTGGCATGGAAGAAGAGTACTATCTTATCCTGCGCCGAGGCTGAGGCAACTGCTTCTGGTGAATAAGCTCTATAAGCGGCAGAAGAACCGACGGCGCCATTATTTGACGCGGCCTCGTTTATTACTTTTACGTCTTGTGTATTCTGCTTATCATCAATATTCGCCACAGCCAGCAGCGCTGTGCCTAAAGCAATAAAGATCACTATTAGGATAAGGAAAATAGTCCGTCTCTTCACTGTATACTCCTCATGAGGTTACTTTCATCCGTCCGTCAAAGGCTACATAGTTAGAAAAGTCTTTCCCCATTATTTTCTTCGACAGCCAGGTCGGACGAGGGTAATACCAGGCAATATTTTTATCGCGGTTCTTGTTGTCGCTGACATGGTAATAGCTGGCCAAACCCTTCCAATAGCAGAGTGTGTGAAACCCGCTTTTCTCTAAGAAGTTGTGATTTACCGAATGCGGCGGGAAGTAAATATTACCTTCTATCGTTATGGTGTCGTCACTCTCGGCAATCGTTTTATTCTTCCAGAGCGCTTTCATAGGCTTTAGGCGAGTCCTAATACGCTATCAACCCTTTGCCTGTCAAAGCCGAGGATCTTTTCTTCGCTGCCGTCCTCTTTCTCTATGACAGTGAATGGCACACCCATCTGCCCGCTTTTTTCATACATTTCCATTGCCAGAGACTGGTCCTGGTCAACGTGCTTTTCCTCGTAGGCAATATCTTTGCTTTGCAGATAGCCTTTAAGCATCTTGCAATAGGCGCAAGTCGCAGTACTATAAATTGTTATCTTAGACATACACCCTCCTTCTTGTAGGTTTAAACTATGCGGATTAATTCTTTAACAAACTGGTCCTCAGTTTTCAGTAAATAGCAGATTTTCTGTCCATACCGCTGCTTTTCAACCAAACCAACCAGTTCGAAAATACGGAAATGCTGAGAAACAGCTGGGACAGAAATACCGATTGCATCGGCGATCTCAGTAACGCACATCTCTCTTCCCGACAGCAAGAGTTTGAAGATCTTAAAGCGGGTTTGATCGCCAAGTAATTGCATTGCGCTAACTAGACGCTCTTCGCGATTATTTAGCTTTACCGGACGGTTTTTAAGTAATTTCATATTAACTATTTAAGCAAACACTTAATCTTAAGTCAAGTCCTGCGAAGTAAATATATACGAACACACAGCACCTAGTTTGTATATGGAATATATGATGAGTAGGCTGCCAATAAAGGTGAATACAGTTGCCAGGTCTCGGATAAGTGGCGTGGCAGAAGCGCCGAAAGTAGCAAGCAGCGGAGCAATTAAGGATGTTCCGCAGGCAATACAGCCTCCACCGATTATTGCTAAAGCAAATCCGCCCGCACCACTTTTCTTTGGGATAGCTTTGAAGCCTCGGTGCTTCAGTACGAAAACCAGCAAGGCTAGGTTTATACCAAATAAAACTGAAAAAATCACTACCAGAGTACTTTGGGCGCTGCTGAAGTCAGTATAGACACCTTTATATATATCAAAGAAAAAATCGACTTTGGCGAGGGCACTTATAGGTGCCTCGAAGATTATATAGCGCAGTAGATCAAGATTGAGCGACCAGAGAATCGAACCACTAGCGACAAGGGTAGTTAATAGGGCTAGTACAATATATGCTGGTCGCCGAAACACTTTGAGGGCAGACCTCAGGCTAATTTTCAGCTTTAATAACCACAGTTTTGGCCAGCTCATTGTAGTTGAATATCCACCAGTGTTTTAAATACGCTATACGGCTGCGGGCCAACGATCTTTTGCCCGTTAATGATAAAGCTTGGCGTACCTTGAATTTCATCGGGTGCGGCTAGATCAATAGTATCGTAATAGGCTTTATCGTGTTTCTTACTATCCATACATTCTTTATAGACTTTCGGGTCCATGCCTATATTTTTCATTAGATCGTTCATAACACTTTCTGTCAGCACGGTATCAATAGCTTTTTGATAATCTCCCTGCCGGAAGTGGTTCACCCACATATATTCGAACAAAACATCGTGGTACTCGGTAAATTGTTGCTGGTCTTTCGCACAATACGATCCAACCAGCGCCTGGGCACCATCTACGGCATACACAGGGAAAGGCCTGAATACTATTTTCAAGAGCCCTTTATCAACGTAATTAGCACGTAGTTGCTTGCCAGCTTTTTGATGAAATTCACCGCAGGACGGACATTTGTAATCAGCATACTCAATAATGGTAGCCTTGGCATTCGGGTCTCCGATAATAAGTTCGGTGGTTTGGGCTGAGGGCGTTTCGGGAGCGGCAACAGCTGGAGAAGTAGTATTATTTTGGGCGGTTGATGGTGCTTCGCTCGGCCAAAATATAAAAAGCCCTATACTAACTATTAAAATCGCAGCAATAGAGCTAAGAAGAAGTTTCATGTTTACATATTTAAGCAAACACTTAACTTAATGTAAACGATTTGATATTATGCTGGCTGATAGCTTGTGGTTGCTTGCGAGGAGTCACAAGCTATTTTATATACATAGTAATAGTAATTGAGCGTTTATACTTGTAGGCATGGAGCTGACGTTTAAAGCTGAACTGTGGGAATGGCAAGGTCAAGGAGCTTGGTGCTTTATATCTTTACCTAAAAAGTATTATGAGGAAATTCGTCTGATAAACGCCGCCCCAAAGCGGGGCTTCGGGTCAGTGAGGGTTGAAGCAACCATTGGCAAGACAGCTTGGAGAACATCAATTTTTCCTGACAGCAAATCTAGGAGTTATCTTCTGCCTGTTAAAAAAGATGTCCGGAAAAATGAGGACCTCCAAATCGGGAATACTACATCAGTAAAAGTTAGACTGCTCGAGGTATAGGGTAACTCCATGTCATATCGAACGGTCATGGAACCCGGTCACTCTTCAAAGCGCTCAATCGCCATATAGGCATACGGTCATGTTCAGAACCAGTTTAAAGGGTAAATCGAGAATATTAACAGATGTGAGCGGTTCGGTCGTTTACTCGCCATAATAGCGATAGGACACGAACTGCAAAACAAGGGTGGAATACAAGGGGTAAAAAGAAAGACCGGTCATAGGAACCGGTCTGTACTTCTTTGATGTCCAATCTGGTAGACAGACAGGGATTCGAACTCCCTAATGTCCCGATTCTATCGGGATGCCTTAACTTAAATTATGGCTTCGGGACTAGGATTCGAACCTAGATTGCTGGGACCAAAACCCAGTGTCCTACCATTAGACGATCCCGAAATAAAAGGTTTGCAATCGTAAGCAGCAACACCTATTTTATATCGTCCATTGCCCTAAAGTCCACCGAAGTTTTACAAGAGTTGCTAAACATCCTATAATTTATCAATAGATATGCCAAAAAATACAAAAAATATGGCAGAATACGTTCTGCCGCTATATATTAATGGTCTCGCCGGCCGGATGTTACGCTTGCCACCGCCAAAAAACAAAAAACGAGAGATATTGTTTGTATACGGTCATCACACCAGCCTGGAAAGAGTCTTTGGGGCGGCCGAAGTTCTTAATAGGTACGGGGGCGTGACAGTACCTGATCTGCCTGGTTTTGGCGGTATGGAACCCTTTTATAAAATTGGTGAAAAGCCAACATTAGATAATATGGCAGATTACTTAGCGGCATTCGTGAAGCTTCGCTATCGTAATAAGCGTTTTACTCTCGCCGGCTACAGCCTGGGCTTCATGATTATTACTAAAATGCTCCAAAAGTACCCGGAAATCGCCCAAAAAGTAGATTTGCTAGTTAGCGCCGCGGGTTTTACTCATAAGGATGATTTTAAGTTTAAACGGCGTAACTTTCTTACCCTTCGTTACACGGCGTCATTGTTTTCTAGGCGGCTGCCAGCGGCTTTTGCAAAATACGTAGCTTTTAGGGGGCCGTTTATTAGGCTTGGATATCGTGTTGGTGAAGCGATTAGCTTCAACGCAAAGTTAGTAGCTCGAAATGAGGCAGCCCGCAAAGAACGTATAGACTTTGAAATATACCTTTGGCAATGCAATGACATCAGGACTTACTGTGGCATAACCGTTACGATGTTTAAATTAAATCTGCTCGGAAAGCATGTTAACTTGCCCGTCTATCACGTGGCTATTGATGACGATCACTATTTTAATAACGTGCGGGTCGAACAACATATGCGGGCCATATATGCCGACTTTAAGTCCTTTAAAGCTGATGTGCCCACTCATTCACCATCTGTCGTTGCGACCGCCGAAGACGCTGCGCCGTTCATACCGCCTGGGCTGGCTCGCCTCTTGAGTAAAAAACCCTAAGTTTTAACGTATAATGTAACTTATGAGGCACTTCGCACAAGGCTTCGCGTCTCTATCACAACTTAAGTTTCAGGGTAGACTCTGTGCTGTATATATAGCACAGAAATCACTCGTAATCGGAGATGAAGTGTGATGAAAATTGGCTTAGCTTGCCCCTACAACGTTTTTACGGGGGGAGGTGTAACCGAACAGGTTATGGCTCTTAGAGCCGAGTATGTAAAGCTCGGCCACCAGGCAAAAATTCTTACGCCACAGCCCAGAGGCTACAGAGGCGCGATACCAGATTACATAGTCACTGTTGGCGTATCAAGCAACGTGAAGGCCTTTTTTCATACAAACAGCCAGTGGTCAGTTTCGGTTGATACCGATGAAATTGACAAAGTATTTGAACGCGAAAAATTTGATGTGCTTAATTTTCATGAACCGCATGTTCCATTGTGGGGCCGTCAACTGCTAATGCGCTCGCAGTCCGCTAATGTGGCGACAATGCACGCCATGCTACCTGATACCTTGACAACTAAAACCATCGTTAACGTTGTAACGCCATATACTAAACCGATGCTCAAATACTTTGACGCATTTACGGCTACCGGAAAGCCTGCTACAGAATACTTATTATCAATCGCGAAGGTTCCGATAACCATTGTTCCCTGCGGCGTTGATGTGGCGAAATATAATGCCCGTCCTCCGGAAGCTGTACGCAACCTAAAACGAAAAACGATTTTATATGTGGGGAGATTAGAAAAGCGCAAAGGCGTCCGTTATCTTTTACGAGCTTACCAGGAACTGACCGAGCGGCACGACGATATACAGCTGTACCTAGCGGGCGTAGGGCCCGAAGAAGAGTCATTGCGTAATTTTATCGAACTTCACGACATCCCAAGAGTTACTTTCATGGGTTTTATAAGTGAAGAGGAAAAAATAAAGCTGCTACATCAGGCGGACGTATTTTGTGCGCCGTCGCATTACGGTGAGGGTTTCGGGATAGTTCTTCTAGAGGCCATGGCTGCCGGTTGTCCTTTGGTTGCTGGTGACAATCCTGGCTACCTCGGTGTTATGAAAGGGTTCGGAGCGATCTCTATGGTCAATTCACAAGATAGCATCGACTTCGCACGCCGTTTAGAGTTAATGATATTTAACGATGACCTGCGTAAACTTTGGGAACGCTGGGCCAAATCATACATTAAACAGTTTGATCATTCCCGCATTGCCAAGCTGTACATAGACGTTTACGAGAAGGCAATTAAAAGTTATGCCAAAAGCCAAAAGTCCTCTTAAGATCGGCTTTGTTTTTGACGATAGCCTAGACAGTAGTGATGGGGTCGCCCAGTACGTCAAGGCCTTGGGCAGCTGGTTGGGCGGCCAAGGTCACGAAGTTAGGTATCTGGTGGGCGAAACCAGGGCAAGCGAGTGGTATGGCGGAAAAATTTACAGTCTAGCGCGAAACCAGAGGATAATTTTTAATGGTAATCGGCTGTCTATTCCCTTGCCGGCTAAACGTTCTAGGATAAAACAAGTGTTGGAAACTGAGGGCTTTGATGTACTTCACGTACAGGTACCGCATTCACCGCTGATGTCCCAGAGAGTTATAAATGCCGCTGGCCCAAACACGGCTATTGTTGGCACTTTTCATATCCTGCCGTCAGGCTGGCTAACCAGCTGGGGCTCCAGGCTGCTTAGACTAATGTATGGAAGTGGTCTTGCCAGGTTTGACAAAATCTACAGCGTTAGTCCGCCGGCCGCTGAGTTTGCCAAGTCGGCGTTTGGTTTAGATACAGAAATATTGCCGAATGTAGTTGATATCAATCGTTTTGAAGCTGCCAAAACAACTAAAGAACCCAAAAATACCAAGAAAATAGTATTTCTTGGCCGATTAGTCAAACGCAAGGGTGCCGTTGAGCTTCTAAGAGCGTACGCTAAGGCTGATCTGGACGCAGAGTTAATTATTGCCGGTGATGGACCCTTGCGAAACAAGTTAGAGAGTTTTGTGACAAGCCATAACCTAGGGTCAAAAGTTAGCTTTCTAGGTTTTATAGACGAACGGGATAAGCCGGGGCTTTTGAATGGCGCCAACATCGCTTGTTTCCCATCTCTTTACGGCGAAAGCTTCGGAATCGTTTTAATTGAGGCTATGGCGGCCGGAGCCGCCATCGTGCTAGGTGGTAACAACCCTGGCTATTGCAGTGTGCTGGATAACAAACCGGAATTGCTGGTAGACCCAAAAAATACCGAGGAATTTGCGACAAAGCTGAAACAGCTTTTATCTGATGACACGTTGATATCCAAGCTACACGGCTGGCAAGTTGAGCGTGTCAAGCGTTATGATGTGGCTGTAGTCGGCAAGCAACTGATTGCTGAATATAACGTCATTATTGCCAAGCGGATAAATACCGGGCATAATTAACGCGATGGAACCATCTAACAAAGTGACGGTTAACATTACTAACCGAACAATAGTAAGGACCATTCTTTGGGTGGCAGCCGCAATTGTCTTATTTAAACTTATAGGACAGATTAGTCATATCCTCACCTTGATATTCGCAGCATTTTTTCTGGCTTTAGCGTTGAATCCAGTTGTCAGTTGGGTCAGGCGAAGGCTAAAGATAGAGAGTCGTGCCAAAGCAACAGCCGTTTCTTATTTGATGGTCGTGGTTTTTCTGGCTGTGTTTTTTGCGTTGGTTATCCCTCCGCTGATCCGGCAAACTCAAATATTTATTAAAGAAGTCCCTCAAACTGTTGCCAACTTTCAAAGCCAGGATAGCAGTTTGGCGCGGGCTGTTGAAAAGTATCATCTCGATAAGCGGCTCAGTGAAGGCGCCAAGTCCTTTGCGTCTAACTACAGCGACTTCGGAGGCACAATTCTGGATACAGGCAAACGGGTTGCCGAAGCGGTCGTTTCGGTTTTTGCAGTTTTAGTCATGACTTTCATGATGCTGGTTGAGGGCCCTAAATGGTTTGAACTTTATTTTGGTTCGTTGCCCGAAAGGAAACGACAACACCACCGAAGGCTGGCCAACAGAATGTATAAATCGGTCAGTGGCTTTGTTAACGGTCAGGTAATTTTAGCGGCGGTAGCTGGCGCATTCGCATTCATAACCCTAGAAATCGCAGGACAGGTTATGAATGTTTCAACCAATGCGGCGGCGTTAGCTGGAATCGTCGCTGTTTTTGGAATCATCCCGTTGTTTGGCAACCCAATTGCCGCGATTCTCGTCGTGCTTGTCAGTCTTCTTAATTCGGTAACCTTAGCGGCTGTCATGGCCATCTATTTTATAATTTACTTTTTCATAGAGAACCACACCTTTCAGCCCTATTTACAGTCACGCCTTAATGAGCTAACACCTTTGTTGGTGTTTATCGCGGCTATCATTGGTGTATCGCTGGGGGGAATTTTAGGAGCCGTAGTGGCTATTCCGGCGGCTAGCGCCGTTAAAATTTTGGTAGAAGATCATTTTGAGCGCCGCCAACACCACAAACCGGAAGAAGAAGCCTAGGCCTTAGCTGCGATTCCAAATCGGACCGTACTCAGTATCGCGCAGTTCTATATTTTGCTTTTTTAGTTGATCGCGGAGTTTATCGGACGTTAGCCAATCGCTAGCAGCACGTGCTTTCTCTCGTTCTGCAATTAGTTGTTTTTGCTCGGGACTGATGTTTTGAGAACCTAAAAGTTTTAAGCCCAGTGACTCATCAATGTGTTCTAAAAATTCTTCAAATTCTGCTTTTTGATCTTTTGTTACTGGGTTGGTCATTAGCAGGTGCGAAACAGCGCTTAGACTGGTTAGTATTTGAGGAGTGTTGAGGTCGCTGGTTAGTTCACTATCCAAAGCGGAGATGTGTTGTTTAAAGTTTACGGTATGTTTATGCTTGGCGGAGTCAGTTAACTGCCACCTAAGATCGGCCATGGCCTGCAGGTCCTTAAGCCGATTTTGCGCGGCTTCAAGACTCTGCCAGCTGAACTTCGATTGGCTGCGGTAATGTGATTCCAGTACATGAAGGCGCACAACCTCGGGCGAAATGCCCCTTTTCACTATATCTTCAAGTCTGATGCCGTTACCAAGCGACTTGGAGATTTTTTCACCACTTACCGTCACGTGGTTAGAATGCATCCAGTAGTTCGCGAATCGTTTTCCAGTAGCCGCTTCGCTCTGGGCGATTTCATTAGTGTGATGAATTGGAATGTGGTCAATACCTCCGGTATGAATATCAATAGTCTCACCCAAATACTTCATTGACATGGCTGAGCACTCAATGTGCCAACCGGGAAAGCCCTTGCCCCACGGGCTCTCCCATTCCATTTCTCGCCGGTGATCCCTTGGCGAGAATTTCCAGAGCGCGAAGTCGGTTGGATTACGTTTTTGGGGATTAAGCGATACGCGGGCTCCGGCTTGCTGGTCATCGAGATCAAGTCTGGCAAAGTTAGCGTAGCCGGTAAATTTACTGGTGTCGTAGTAAACACCGTCATCGATAACGTAGGCGTATCCCTTGGCTTCAAGTTTTTGTATCAGGGTAATTTGATCGTTAATGTGGTCGGTGGCTTTAACTAAATAGTCAGGATCTAAAATGTTGAGTTGCTTCATACCATCTAGAAAATCTTTGGTATAAAATTCGGCAACCTCCCAGGCGGTTTTGCCTTCTCGCCGGGCGCCCTTCTCGAGCTTATCCTCGCCCTCGTCGGCGTCACTGGTTAAATGTCCTACATCAGTAATGTTCATAACCCATTTAGGCCTAAAGCCAGCCACACTAAGCGCTCTAATAAGGATGTCCATCCGTACATAATTAAACCAGTGCCCAATGTGGGCATAATCGTAAACCGTCGGTCCACAGGTATAGACCGTAATTTCGGGAGGATTAAGTGGTTTTAGGTCCTCAATTTTGCGAGTTAGGGTGTTATAGAGTTTCATGTTGATTTAGCCTGTAGATTATCAAGCAGCTCGGCGGCTACTTTTATGCACTCGTTTTTGAGAGTATTAAAATCACGGCCATCTTGAATTTTAAAGCCCGCCGCGTACGGGTGGCCGCCGCCGCCGAAATGCTCGGCCAGCTTGTTGGCTATATCACTGCCCCAGTTGCAGCGTATTTTTGTTGTTATTTTACCGTTTGGATAAAGTTTAAAACAAATGGCAACCTTAGTATCTTTGGCCAGCCGCATATCGTCGATTACCAGCATTGGCGGGTTGTATAGCGGGCTATACTTTTCGATTTCTTCCCATGGGATAGTTAAAGTGGCTATGCGGTTGCTATCGTGAAACTCAACGCGCTCTAGTAAGCGTCCCTTATAATGTATTAATACCGGGTCGCGCCGCATTGTTTCCCGGCGGGCGTTTTCTATTTCTGGCAGGCTTACACCGCCCTCAACTAATTCGGCGACTATATGGATGCTGCGGGCCGATGTTGCTTCGGTAGTTAGCCCCAGGCTGTCACTTAGTATCGCCATAGTGATGAGTTTTTTCGCATCCAAGTTAATCTCCCAACCGAGCTGCCGACTTAGCTCGTAAATGACTTCACTGGTAGACACCGCACTGTGGTTGCAGATAACGTTGGCGAAACTAATCGTTGGTTTGGTGGCATGATGGTCTATGACGATGGTTGGCTTAGCGGCCAGCCAAGCTTTAGCTCCGGAAACGTCTAGCTGTTCCAGCAAGCTATCACTACTGGTATCGACTATCACACTGGCGTCAAACTTATGGGGCATTTCCTTATTAACACGGTCAGAGCCGGGCAGATAGCGCATGTATGATGGCAAATCAACACCGCAGTACATGATTGGGTCTTTGCCTAGATCATGCAAAATTTGCTCTAGTGCTAAGGAGCTGGCTAGGCTGTCAACATCAGGGTTATCGGCCTGAATAATAGCTATGGTTTTAGCTTCGGATATAATGCTTTGTATTTCCTGAGCCTCTTTGTATGTAGTCATTATGGCATCTATTGTAACACCGGTGGGGCAAAGATGCTCTAAGCCCTAGAAGATCTGGCGGCCTTCTAGGGCGTGTGTCAGAGTGATTTGGTCGGCGTATTCCAGATCGATACCGATAGGTAGGCCCCTGGCCAGCCTGGTGATCTTAACCGCTTTATCACCCAACTGCTGTGTAATCAAAAGCGCCGTACTTTCCCCTTCTACACTGGCGTTTGTGGCTAGGATCACCTCTTCCACTCTGTCTTCGTCAATTCGCTTAACTAACTCCTTAATGTGCAGCTGTTCAGGTCCAATGCCGTCTATTGGCGAGACCAGGCCGCCTAAAACGTGATACGTGCCCAAAAAACCATTGGTTTTCTCGAGCGCAATTATATCGAAAGGGTCGGCCACTACGGCGACCATTTTTTTGTTGCGTTTGGGGTCGCTGTAAAGCGAGCTGACTTTTTGGCCGACTTCCATGAGCGCGAATGTTCTGGGGCAATAAGTTACTTGGGCATGCAGCCTATCGAGCTCTTCCGCTAATCTGGTTGACTTTAGTTTATCGGCCCGCAACAGATAATATGCATAACGTTCAGCAGTGCGTGGTCCAACGCCTGGCAGCTGGCCAAAGGCTTCAATAACTGCAGCTAGCGATCGTGGAATGGCACTTAAACTCATTTAAGGGCCACCTGGCGTCGGCTCAATTTTTATTTCACAATTTACAATTTCCATTGAATTTACATTTAACAATTCACAAACATGACCTGAAGCTACATTATTCATTGGCAATTGATCATTGATTAATAATTGGGAATTGAACATTGATAATTGCAACCCGTGGTTATAATCCCAGGTTGCCTAATGCTCCCATCATCGGCTGCATCTTTTCGGCGGCCAGTTTCTGACTTTGACTAACAGCGTCCTTTACAGCTTCCTCGATCCACATTTCAAGCTGTCCGATATCATCTAGGTCAACTGCTTCGGGGTCGATGTGTATCTTTTTAATTTTTTGTTCTCCGGTGATGTCTACCTTGACTGCCCCGTCACCCGCTTCGGTAGTTATGATTTCCTTCTGCAGCTCTTTTTGTAGTTTTCTGGCCTTCATCAGTAGCTTGGCCTGGTCGAATTTACTCATCGTTGACTTTAACTCCTCTAATTACTGACCTTATTTTATCACGTACAGGCTATGCGTGGATGGAGTGTGCGGCCAGGCCACTAAAGCATAACGTACCCCCAACATCAGATGTATGCCGACTACCAGCGCCATCAGGCTAAGGGCTAGTACTTTTGGCAGTGGGTTGCGCGGGAAGACGCCGCGCCACTCTACGTAAAGATAACGGAGGCCAGCAACTGCAAATATGCAAACTACTAAGACTGCTAAAGTCAGTAACTCCAAATTAGCGTTTAGGCCACTGAAGATTATACTGGCGGCTAGGATCGCCAGCAGATTGTATGTTTCCTTCCGTGCGTTAGCCCACATTGCATAACAGCCGAACACTGCCAGGGCTAGCTGCGTGATGTTCAGCAGGGGTAATCTGCCGATTATCAGGTCTATGTGGTAAGGGGTGCGCCAAAACAGTGCCAGTAGAGACCAGGCTGTAGATTTTAAGTTGCCAATTAGCCCCTGCCAGTGCTCAGGCAGTAACAGCAGTTGCCGGGCGACTGACAGATCGTTGACCATGGCTAATATCAGCGGAACAATAATCGCAATGGCTAGCAAAGCGCTTAAGGACACTATGACTAGCCCATGAAACTTTAGGCTGCCCAGCAACTCACGCCGGCGCATCCAGCCGGCTACAAGAATAAACCAGACCAAGCCGGGTATATATAAACTGATGGCACTTATGCAGACCAGGGCTAGCCAGGCCAGCTTAGATTGTTTTTTGGAGCTCGTGAGCCACAAAAACGAAGCTATTACAGCCAAAGGGGCCAGCAGCATAACGGTGGCGTTAGCGCTCCTGGCTATTAGTATGAACCAGGGTGTTCCTACTAGCAGCAACGTGCCAAGTAATCCAACTAATCGCCCGAACCAAGTTTTTAGCAGCAGGTAAAGACAGCCCACAAACAACACCATAAAGAACACCGAAGCAAACCGCATATAAAATGCGCCGTGGTGACCAAGGCTTTGTGCTAAATACTGTACCAAACGCAGAGGGGCATTAATCGGGTTGTCCGAGATGTAGCTAAGGTTGCTACTAAGCTGTCGGGCCGTAGACTCAGTAGGGCTAAGGCCGGTCGTTAGCGACCCGAGCCGCCATATATAAAGTAGATATGTACCGAACACTACACCCAGCACAGCCAGCGCGTTTTTCAAAGCCTGTCGCGATAACCGCCGACTGACCACTTTAAGCATAAGTATTAGTATAGCAAAAATTAGTTTTCAGTTGACGTAGCATGTTTAGTGTCAAGATCGCGGAAACGCTGGCGTTGTCTATCAAAATATAGTTCTACCTCACCTAAATTCGAAGTTGGGCCGTTGCGATGTTTTTTGATTAATATGTCGGCGATATTTTGGCGGCTACTATCGGGGTTATAGTAATCTTCACGGTATATGAAGGCCACTACATCGGCATCTTGTTCGATAGAGCCGGATTCACGCAAGTCTGATAGCTGGGGAATCTGCGGTGAGCGGCTCTCGACAGATCGACTCAGCTGGCTTAGAGCTACCACTGGTACGTTAAGCTCACGGGCTAATATTTTTAAGCTGCGGCTGATTTCAGAAATTTCCTGCACTCGGTTAGCTACCGTGGCATAGCGTGACCCGCCACTCATTAGCTGCAAATAGTCAACCATTATTACAGACAGGGGGTGTTGATGATGCAGCCGGCGAGCTTTGGTGCGCAAATCACTGACCGTTATTCCTGATGTGTCATCAATGAAGATTGGCGCCTCGGCCAACTGGCCCATGGCGGCGCTAAGCCGCTCAAAGTCCTTGTCGGTCAAGCCTTCGCCGGTGCGCAGTGCCCACGCTCCCACACCCGCCTCAGCGGCTAACAAACGATCTACCAGCTGTTCCTTGCTCATTTCCAGGCTAAATATCAGCACGGCGCCTTCCTTGGACTGGGTGGCGATATTTAGGGCTATGTTAAGCATCAACGCCGTCTTGCCCATTGACGGCCTTCCGGCCAATACGATCAGATCCGACCTTTGTAGACCAGCCAGCTTCTTATCGATATCTGCTAGGCCGGTTGCTATACCGCGAAGCCCGCCTTTATGACGGTGCAGATCATCAATCCGGTCAAAACTGTCGCCCAGGATTGACTCCAAGCTGGTAATGTCTTGCCGCACATGGCGCTGGCTGACTTCGAATAACCGCGATTCAGCTTCCTCAATAAGTTCCTGCAAGCTCTTTTTTTCATCAAAACCAACATCGGCTATATCCTGGCTGGCAGCTATCAGCCGACGCCTGATAGCTTTGTCGGCGACTATTTGGGCGTATTGTTCGACATGCGCGGCGGTTGGCACAAAGTTTGTTAGCTCGGTAAGGTAGCCGGCACCACCGATTACATCCAGCCGATCGTTACTTTTTAACTGCTCACTTAATGTTAGCAGATCGATCGGGCTGCGTTTATCATAAAGAGCCCGCATGGCGGTAAAAATCACTTTGTGCTTCTGCTCAAAAAAGTCCTCGGGTTGGATCATATCACCGATCTTGGTCAAAGCTTCGCCATCAATTAACAAACTGCCCAGCAAGCTGGCCTCGGCTTCCAGGTTTTGAGGAGGGATAGTTTTTGATTTATCTTTATCCATACAGTCTGGTCATTAACTCATTAAGATTCTAACAGCTCAGTGCTGCCAAAAATACTGCTAATGGTCTGGGCGTGTTCATCCGGTTCGGCTTCGTTTAGTGGTACCGGGGCTACAACCTCGACTTGAGGCTGGATGGATTTATCGACTATGCACTCAATTGACATTTTAGCTCCGGATACTTGCTCAACTAGACGCCCAATTAAATCCTTGGCCTTGCTTGTCGCTACCTTTTTTTGGTGCAACGGAAACTGGAACGCTAAAGTTAGTTTGTTGTCCGACAGGCTTGGTACGGCCAAACGAAGAGCCGTATAAAGGGAGGTCGCCTCACTTTTGACCTTATCTATTACGTGGGGCCAATCTTCCAGTTTAAAATCGCCACTTGGCGCTTCCGGTTGAGGTTTGGAATTATTTACGGGAGCGTCTAAAACTTTTTTAACGGCAATTTCAGTCTCGGTGTTGGCCGCTACACTGGCCACTACATTTTTTGAGATTACGTCGGTTTTAGCAGATGCCAAGCAGGCTTCCAAAAGACAGATTTCTAGACTCGACCGTGGATGAGCGCTGGAGCTAACTTCCAGTAAGTTTCTTAGCAGCTGAATGTCGATATTAGAAGCCGATTCGTCAAGCAGCAAACCGCGGACTTTTCGACTTAAATTGGTGCTTACGGCCACCGGGTCTACGGCCTGGTCTCGCAGGCTGTCCAGAAGCTTCACTAGCACAGTATTCTCACCGTTTTTAATCGCCGCCAGCAGGTCGTTTATAAGATTTTCGGATGGTAGGCCTAAGGTTGCCCTGACGGTCTCTTCGATAATTTTTTGCCGTGAAGAACTTAACTGATCTAGTAGGCTGATGCTGTCACGAAAACTGCCTTCTCCATGTTCGGCTAGCAGCTCCAACGCGCCTCTGGTGATATCGATGTTCTCATTCAAAGAAATTTTTTCTAGGTGGTCAGCGGTCTGTTTTTTGTTGATTGGCTTGAAGGTAAATCGTTGAGTTCGGCTGATAATTGTTTCGGGCAGCTTATGGGCCTCGGTAGTCGCTAGGATAAATACACAGTGGGCCGGCGGCTCCTCGAGGGTTTTTAGGAGGGCGTTAAAGGCCTCTTTGGTTAACATGTGCACTTCATCGATGATATAGACCTTGTATTTAGCCGCGGTTGGCGCGATGTGTACCTTTTCGCGTAAATCGCGGATTTCGTCTATCCGGCGGTTGCTGGCGGCGTCTATTTCAATGATATCGAGATTGACTGTATCGCCGCTATACGGCAGTTGGTTTATTTCATGAGCCAAAATGCGTGCCACGCTGGTTTTACCGACCCCCTTAGGGCCGGTAAATAAGTAAGCGTGGCTGATTTTATTATTTTTTAGGGCATTTTTAAGAGTCTTAACGATGTGCTCTTGCCCAACCACCTCATCAAGTGAACGCGAACGGTACTTTCTATATAGTGCTTGACCCATTTACGCCTCCATTATAACGCTTGCCCAGTAGTGAGCTTTCGCGACCAGTCGACTTACTGTCGACTGCTAGGCCCGCCCAAGACGGACAACGCGAAAGTCTACTACTGGGCCTGCCCCTATATAGACGCTAAGTATACCTTAGGAAGCGGCTAATAGGCGTTGTGCAATAGTCAAAAGCTACAGGGCTGCTTCTAAGGCGGCCCACTCGGCGTTAACGCTGTCGTCTTCCGGCACGTTTATGCTTACCTGATCCCCGGGTTTAGCCTTGAAGTATGTAACGCTAGCCAGCAGTACCCGATATTTTTTATCGCTAGTGTCCACGAAATAGTGGCCGTCTTTTTGGTTAAGCACGCCGACGATCTGTTTTCTGGGAATCGGGCCGATTTGCTTGTACATAAACGCCCCATCATCAGCGATGGTCAGTTTTAAAATATCACCCTGGACGAGCTTTGACTTGCTGGCGTAATTGGCTGGCACCGGATAGGTTTTGCCATCGGAACCAACCATTGTCTGGCCATCAAAAACACCTTCTATTACCTTGCCCATAGAAGTATCTTTCACCTTGTCGAGCAAGACCGGATCGTCGCCTACCAGGCTCACCAATAACTCTTTAGCAGCGGCCAAACTGGTCTCTGCTTCAGCAATTAAAGTCCTTAGTCGCTTTATTTGTTTGTCAGGTAACTCTGCCATTGTTGCTTGGTGACTCCCAGCCTCTTAAAATCTTTGTTTGGCCTCAACTACCCCAAAATTACCATAGTTAGTATTCCAAGTCAAAGTGTCAAGTAGCTAGTCTGTGGATAAATACGGCAACCTAGGTATCAAAAATACCCCGAAAGGCTGTCCCCTCGGGGTATTTGAGAAATTTTGTTGGTTAGTTTTTAAGCTAACTCTGCGGTAGCGCCAACATCTTCAAGAGTTTTTTTGATAGATTCAGCCTCGTCTTTGGCAATCTTCTCTTTGACAGCCTTGGGCACGCTATCCACGATAGCTTTAGATTCACCTAGTCCCAGGCCGGTGATATCCTTGACGGCCTTGATGACGGCTACCTTTTGGGCGCCGGCATCTTTAAGGATTACGTCATATTCGCTTTTTTCGTCGGCAGCCGGGGCACCATTATCGCCGCCTGCCGGGGCAGCTATGGCAATTGCGGGTGCGGCCGCGCTAACATTCCAGTACTCCTCTAAAAACTTTACGAACTTGCTAATTTCTAGCGCGCTTAGTTTGTCCAACTGTTCCACTAGAGTCGCGAACTCTTTAGGAACTTCTACCTTTGATTCTTTCTTTGTCTCTTTGGCTTCACTTTCGGCCATAATTTATCTCCTTATTTAACTTGCTTATCTGATTAAATCGCTTCAGCTCGGGCGGTCAGGACGTTTAGCACGCCTCGAATATTACCCGATGCCACACTTACAAAACTGCTAAGCGGAGCGGCGATAGTACCGGCCAATATGCCGCGCAATTGGTCTTTACTGGGCAGTTGGGCCAAGGCGCTAACATCTTGGGGCGCTAGCAATTGCCCTTCGGCCGTTAAGGCGCCGACAAATTCAATTTGTGGTTCCTGTTTGGCGAAATTCGCCAGCGATTGGGCTGGAGCCACTTCGTCTTCCCCGCTAAAAGCGTACAGTAGCTGTCCTTGCAGGATATTTGTATCAATATCCTTGAAGGTGGGGCTTTGCTCGATGGCTTTTTTAACCAATCGGTTTTTAATGACCATCACCTGCGTGTGGTTTTCGTAGGCCTCTTTACGCAGCTGTTGCATGGCTTTGACGGGCGTACCCTTGTACCTTGCGATAACGGTCAGCTTTGAACGTGCCAGCAGATCGCTGACCTCAGATACTATGTCTGACTTTTTCTGTTTACTTAGAGCCATTAATTAATCTCCTTAATCTGATTATTACCAGGTTGTGAAGGGGCTGTTTTCACTTATCTGCCAATAAAAAAACTTTGGTTAGATACACCAAAGTTGGAGCGATTAGAACCTATAATTCTACATTGCAACCTCGATAGCGAATTAATCCGCCTTTTGAGCGAAAGCTACTGTCTTTGGTAATCTTAAGTACAATTTTAACAAACCTGGCCACAGATTACAAGATGACCCCACTCACTTTTTTAAGTATATCTTGCTTTTTATCTGTTAAAATTACATATTTGATCCGATCGGATATTTTATGTAATTGCTTAACAGGGGTAGAGGTATCTCAGGTTAAAAAGTGAGTGTGGGTCAGGATTACAAGTTATCCTGGGTCGGTTTTTTAGGGTGCTTTTTTTGGTGCCTTGCGGCTCTATTAACTTTCGGTGTAGTAGCCGTTCTGAGTTGTCTCGGGGTTTCCTGGGCTATTAGCCACTCTCCGATTAACGGATGAGTCTGGCTGATTGCCAGCTGCATGGATTCATACAAGGACTTGGCTTCGGCAGGACAATTAGAGTCACCAGTTAAGACTTTAAAACGTAGAATTTTGTTAAGCGACATGGTTACCTGCCATCTAAGCCGGTGGCCCATCAACACGGCGTACTGGGCTTCTTCTTCATGGCCGCCGGATTGCAACTCGCTAAATAAAGTCAGGCTATCATCGAAACATTCAGTAAATAGCTCCTCGATACCGGCACTGCTCACCCAATCGGGGACTTCGTAGCCATAGCGTGGGGTTGCCGACTGCAAAATTACCCGGTCTAACAGCCTGTTTCGGAGGAGATAGTCTAGGGTTACTCCGCTGGCTAGCATTTCCCACTCGTAGCTGATCGCTTGGGCCGTACTAGGTTCAGATTCAAGCGCTTCGAAGTAATGCTTTAGTAATTCTGTTTTTAGTTCGTAGCTAAGATTATCAATAGCCGATAAAACTTCTGATCTGTCGAGCGAACTGTTTTTGTAGACGGCATCATTTATTAGATCGAACTCGTTGCGCGGCCGGGCTGCGATAAGCCGGAGCAGAGTATCGGGGTTGCCCAACGTTTGGGGTAACTTGCCAACCATGTTGTTAGTGTTATCGCTAAACACTTGTTTTAACTTTTGGATTTCTGGAGTTTTAAAATCGTTCGGGCGTTTTTTGTGTGCCGAAGAGTACAAAGTCTGGCTTATCATACCAAGCTCAGCTAACTTCGAATCAGACATTTCTATAATTAATTTTTGTAGTGCAGATGATTCACCCCGGATGTCAACATCACAAAAATATGCTAAAGGCGTGGCTGCTAGTAGTACGCCTGTTGGCTTAGAGTTAGTTTTATTAGATTTTTGTAAGAGCTTTAGCATTAATTGATGGCGCGCGATGGTTTCTGCCATAATCTGCCTATAGCGTTTGAGAAGTTGCTGGCTATGGAGCTTGGGCTCGTAAACAGCTGTTTTCTTACTAAGCCTCAGTTGGGCATCTATACCCATGGTTGCCACCAAGTTGCGGGCCGCTAAAAGGCTAAGATGATTCAACTTAATCTTAAGCGGCTGGCCTTGGATGTCAATATCAAAATTAGTTATGCCGGGTCCGCGATTGTCCTGCGACTCGGGGATTGGAGGGCCACTCAGTCTGACTGTTTTACTGTGCGGTTGATGTTTAGGCATACTACTCAAAAACGGCTGCAAATACTGCCATATGTGATCATTGATTGTCGGAATACTAAGCATTTGTCCGCCATCGGTACAGTCAACGGCATAGAAGTCCTTGGGGAATAACTGGCACAGTAAATCATAGGTTTCAACGGCTTGTTTTAGATGATTGATATCGGCTTCATGCTCATCATGTGTTTTATCGGTGTAGCTACGTGCTGCTCGTTTTGCAATTAACTCAAACGACACTTCCGCCGGTACTCTCAGGTATATATTTATATTCGGCCGCGGGATGCCCAGTAATTGAAATTCCATGCTATCAGCCCAGATAAAAAAGCCACGTTTTTCGGCGGCACTAGCGAATTTTGACCCTTGGTGAGCCATATTGGCGCCAGCATACCTGTCGGACAGTACAACCTTGCTTGCTTCAAGAGCTTTTCTAATCCGTGGAGCTCCTTCAAAACGATCTAGCGCGTAAAACAAGGAGGCTGTATATGGATTAATATCACTGGCGGGGCCATAGTCACCATTCAAATAGCGACGCACAAAGTGACTAGAGTCCTGGTCATATTGTGGAAATTTAAATACTTCAACATCATAACCGACTGCTTCAAGACGCTCCTTCAGCAGGTTAAATTGAGTTGTTTTACCAGACCCGTCTGAGCCTTCTATGACTATAAATATTCCGGGGTGGTTTTGCATGCTTTATCCTTTAGTAACGCCTGCATATCCACCTACAGAATCTTTAAACCTTTAATTTTCAACGGCATTGTTCGGCTATCTTTATATGCTCTCGGCAGCAGCTGCCCCGGAGTCCACGTTTTAATTATTTTTGAAAGCTCGGTACCCCTCCCGGATTGGTATTTGCCACTTAGTTTTGCGTATTCGCCTTCGACAGGGCCGGTTTCGTAAAAAACCATCTGGGCAATTCGTTCTCCAACAGGTATGGCCACGCTCTCATGCTGGTTCATATTATATATTTCCATTGTCCAGCGGTTAATATATCCGGGGTCTCCCCAACCGGCGTCCAAACAGGCCGATATACCACTGCGGCCCCACGTACTACGAGCTTGCATAGTGCTAGTGCCTGGAGCTTTTATACCTATGAACTCATGGGTATGGGCAAGAATTCTCTCGCCTGGCCTTAACACGATTATTGGATGCTTCGGGGGTATACCTTTAAATAGCTTTCGGCCGTTAATGCTAGCCCACTTTTCGTGGGCTTCGGCTTTATAGGGTCCGTCAAAGTAACGATCGACGTCGCTTTTATCGAATGGGTTATAGAAACCGCTGCTGCCGGTCCTTTCGGTCCGGTAGAACCAGTATCCGAGTGTCACATCTAAACTACTGCCAGCAATATAGCTATCAACCAGGGGGTGGCAGATAATGTGGCCACTCTTAATGGCTTCACGAATTTGCTTGTTACTAAATACCGCCATTAAATACGCCCCTAACTCCTTATATTAATAGTCTAACTGATAATTACAACTAGCCGCAAGCGTCAACTCGTTGTGGTTTTATGGGTTGCTTAGGGCTGTGTATTGATACTAGGGCCCATGGTGCTTGAGATGTACAGAGACTTAATGTAGGTACTCTTTAAACCGGCCGGCTTAGCAGCCCGTATGCTAGCTATTACAGCCTCGGCGTTTTGCGTAAGTTTACTCGCCCCAAAGCCTACCTTTCCAATACCCAGGTGGATTATGCCGTTGCTGTCCACCCGGTATTCTACCCGGCCGGCTTTGGCTTCGGCTACGGCTTTTGCTACATCGGCAGTTACTGTTCCGCTTTTAGGATTGGGCATCAGTCCGCGCGGCCCAAGCAAACGGGCGTATTTACTCAATCGCTGCATTAACGCGGGGGTAGCTATTAGCACATCAAAGTTTATGTTCTCTTTGTCTAACTGTTGAAACAGCTCATCGCTGCCGACAATATCTGCCCCGGCCTTTTGAGCCTTACCTGCGTCGTCCGCATCGGCCAGAACCGCTACGCGGACAGGCTTACCAGTTCCAGCCGGCAGGGCCACTACACCGCGGATATTTTGATCAGCCTGCTTGGGGTCAACATTTAAGTTAATGTGCAGCTCAACAGTCGCGTCAAATTTTGTTGGGCTGGTCTTTGTAGCTAATTCTAAGGCTTCAACCAAGGTGTAAGTTTTTGACTTATCAACCAGCTTGGCGGCTTCTCTGAATTTTTTACCAGCCCGTTCCAACTTTGAGCGGGTTGGCTTTTTTGTGGACTTTTTAGCTTCTTGACTTTCAGTTGTTGTTTTTTTGGCTTTGCGAGTTTCTTTAGCTTTTTTCTCTTGGGCTTCTTCGAGAGCCTGGGCGCTTCGCTTACCCGATTTTGCCAAAGGCTCCGATGGTTTATCGGTGTCTTTCGCATCGGTTTGCTCAACAATCTCTTCGGTGGCCTGTATTTCGACAACCTTGTCGGTCTTTAGCTTTTTAACTGCAAGCTTTTTTGAAACGGCTTTGACACTTGCTTGCTTTGTTTCTTTTATTTCGGTTTCTGTGATCTGTTCTTCTTTCTTGGTCATTTCGTATCCTTCCGTGGTGTTAGCGAGCTTTTAAAGCTCTCCCACATACTTAATTTAGTTATATTTAATACACGTCGTCGGCATGGGATGATAACTGCTCAACTGACTTTTGCTCTACTGGCTCCTGCTCAGCTATCATGTGCCTGAGTACCTCAATGATTCTGTGTCCTACCGTTGCAATTTCCTCAGAAGAGCGACCCTCAAGAGCAAAATGCAAAACGTTACCAGCGTACTCGACTATTTCCCCTAGTGGTCGGCCTTGGAGTTCTTCCCCACTCTGTATTGAGCGTATTCTTTGCTCACTACCAAGGTTTCCTATTGTGCGTTCTGTTGAATCTGCCATCCTAAAAACTCTTTAGCTCTCGATTTCTATGCCCATACTGCGAGCTGTGCCGACAACCATTTTCTTAACCGCATCAATATCTTCTGTATTCATATCGCCGGCTTTGGCCTCAGCAATCTCAGTTAACTGAGCGTCACTTAGCTTTTTATCTAGCTTTATCTTGTTTGGTTCACCGGACCCTTTATCTACTTTAAGTGCCGATAGAATCAACTCGTCGGTAGGCGTCCCAACAACTCGCCAGCTCATGGTTCGGTCCTCATAAATAGATACGTGAACCGTTAGATTCTGGCCCATACGGTCTTTGGTTTCTTCGTTAAACGGGTTAATAAAATCCATCATGTTAACGCCATACTGGCCCAGCGTTGAGCCAACCGGCGGCGCGGCACTGGCCTGCCCGCCTCTAATTTTTAGTTTTAAACTTGCCTTAACTTCTTTAGCCACTATACGCCTCCTTTCGTCTGCTTAGTTATCAATTTACAGTTTACAATTTTTGATGATTTGGCATTTGCCACTTGGCCCTTTTCGAACCTGGTAAATGTAAAATGATCAATCAATGATAAATGTGCAATATGCAATGTGCAATGGAGTGATGCAGCCATAACTAAACTCTCTTTACCTGTAGACCGTCAAGCTCAACCGGCGTTTCACGGCCAAACATGTTTACAAGAACTTTTAGTTTGCCCTTTTGGGCGTCTATTTCGTTGATAGCTCCGTCAAAGCCCTTGAACGGGCCGTCAACTATGTTGACAACTTCTCCGACTCGGTAGTCAAACTTGTGCTTTGGCTCATCGCGGCCCATACGTTTTAGTATCTTGGCGATTTCGTCAGCTTCAACAGGAGTTGGCTCTGTGCCGGTACCCACAAAACCGGTCACGTTTGGAGTATTGCGCACAATATACCAGGCGTCCTCGTACAACTTCATCTCCACCAGAACGTAACCTTGAAAGATACGCTTTTCTACAACCCTACGCTTACCATTTTTGATCTCTATCATTTTTTCTTTTGGCACAAGGACTTGAAAGATCTTGTCTCCCATATCCAAAGACTCGGCACGCTGGCGAATACTTTCAGCCACTTTTTCTTCATAGCCACTGTAGGTATGAATGGCGTACCATTGTCGGCTGGAATCATAACGTTTAGTCATTTGAGTTTAACTTATCCTTATTTAAGTACTAATTTACGAAACAGTATATCGATTACCTTATCCACACCAGCCACCATAGCTCCAAACACGATAGCGAAGATAACAACAGCCAGCGTTAGGCGCCAGGTTTCTTTTCTGCCGGGCCAAGTAACAAGCCGGACCTCACGCCAAGAATTGACAAAGTAGCGAGGTACCAGCCAGCCCAATACCTTACCGATGATTCTCCCGATTCTACCCAGAAATCTGGTTACCGGGTTACTGGGGATTTTAACGACTCGAAACGGCTTGGTTGTAGCCCTTGCAAGACGCCGAAATTTTTTCGGCTTGGCGGACCCTACCTTAGACTGCGCGGCCTGAGCTTTTTCCCGAACCGTCGGCGCGGTCTTGCGGACACGCGGTTTTCGGTTCGGCCTGGACGAATCGGCCATTTAAATCTCCCTAGAAAATAAAAAAACTTACTTGTTAAAGTAAGCTGTCAATGTCAATACTACCTGATTAGAGTAATTTATGCAACTTGAGTGGCTGAGATAGGTTGCTTCTGCTTCTGCGTTTGTTTAATATTGGGTACGTAGAGGCTAAATGTGCTGCCTTTGTTAAGCTCGCTATCCATATTCAATCTTGCATTAATGAGTTTAGCCAGTTTGGAAGTGACATATAGACCTAAGCCTGTTCCGTTAACGTTTTTGACGCGCCAATCACTGCTTCTGAAAAATTTTGTGAATAGTTTGGCCTGCTCACTTTTGGCGATGCCAATTCCAGTGTCGCTAACTATAAATTCGATACCGTCTTCTTTGCTATTGGCCCGCAAAGTTATTTGACCCTTTTCGGTGTATTTTAGGGAGTTGGTTATAAAGTTTTGCAATATTTCGCGGACATACAGGCGGCTGGTGGTCAGGCTGCCGGCAGGACTTACTGGTTTGTATATGATTTCCAGGCCTTTTGTTTTGGCTACGGGCAAATTGTCGTGCACTAAAGATAAGACCAACTCGTCAGCGTTAAAGTTTTCGACAACCATACCGAGCCTGCCGCGCTCGGCTCTGGATAGGGTTGATAGGTCGTTAATCATGTTGCCCAAAAGAACTATCTGTTGGTGGGCAGTGTTTAACGTCTCCGTAATTGTGCTCGAAGTCCCCTGTTTTTGAGCCATCATCAAAGCGTTGCTTATACTACCTTCAGCAACTGCGATAGGTGTTCGTAGCTCGTGTGAGGCGACGCTGATAAATTCATCGCGTTCTTCTTCGATAGATTTTTCTCGGGTTATATCCCGTATCAGAATCACATAACCACTCTGGCCGTCACTGCCAAAACCGCGGTGTACCGGAGATATGCTGATGAATAAGTTTAAACTGCTGCCATCAGCATAGTTTATGCGCCAATCGCGGTTGGCTATCGGTGTTTCGGTGTTAAAAATGACGTCTTCTAGATCTATGGGTTCGCCGGCTCTGTTGTTAACCAACGTCAACACTTGACCAATCTGTTTACCGTTGATAGCATTGGAGTCTAGTAGGCTTAAGGCCACACTGTTACTTAAAATAATTTTGGCTTTGTCGTCCAACGCCAGCACCCCGTCACTCATACTGTTAATTAAAGCCAGTAGCCTGTTATGGTCTAACTCATCGGCGGTTGATTGGGCCAATTTGGGCAGAGTGCTCATAGTCACTCTTATTATGTCACAAACTGCTTACGCTGGTTCTATTCGCGGTTTATGATGTCTTATTTCTTTTCTGATTTTTTTGGCCGAAGGTAGCAGACGCTCCAGGCCGTTCCAAAAATTAGCGCCGTGATGAAGGTGGATAGTGTGTGCCAGCTCATGTAGCAACACGTAATCAATCAACGGCCAAGGTAGCTGTATCAAGTAATAGCTAAGAGTTATGGTTTTATTACTGGAGCAGCTGCCCCACCTGGAAGTTAACTTACGCACTCTTACATCGTTGTAAACAAGATCGTGCTGAGCGGCCAGGCTGGCCAGCCGAGGCACAAGTAAGTTGATTGTTTCAGCTTTTAGGGCCCGTTCAGATGCTATCTGGGCTTTTTCCTGGACTTTGGGTGAGTCATAGGCAAGAGAACTCCTTATCTCTATGGTAGTAGAAGTGATTCTGGTTTTAATTTTAGAACCCGTTTGCTTGGTATCAATATAATGCAACCTATGAGCTTTACCAATCAGGCTACCATTTATAAGTACGGCCTGTGGATGTTTATTCAGCTGAGCAGTTATCCATTCCTGGCGACTTTTGGCGAAGGCTATACCGGTAGCGTAAGGCGTCCAGTGCGGAAGCCCAACTCTTATGCGGCCGTTAGCCGTGACGCTTAAGCGCAGATGCGAACTGCCCCGCCGCTTAGCTAATGTGACCTCGCCGATGCCAGGTATTAAGACGATGCGCTGGGCCATACTCAGCCTATAGTAATGTTACGCCGCGTCATATCGACCCGGCCACCATGTAGGTTGGGCACCAAGTTTACAAGCCCGGGTTTAGCAACGTTACTCTGCATGGTTCCACTATTGATCAAACTTGCTTGATAAAGGCGATTTATGATGGCGCTTTTTTGAGTCGCAAAAGAGTGTTTTCCGCTGATTACCAGGTAATCTTCGCCTTTGGGGTGCTGCATACCGGCTATCTGTTTATCAAACGACAGGCGGCTTTGTGGCTCGGCGTATTTATCGTCCGATGTTCGCCTGTCTCTGTTTTGAGTGCGGGCATAGGCACTCTCGACATCTATTTGCAGCCATACCAGTAGGTGCTCGGCTTTATGTCTTCTGGCAAGCTCGCGTAGGTTGCGCCGAGTAGTCAGGCGGGCGGCGCTGGCATCATAAACTACACTAACACCGGAGCTTAGGAACTCTTCGGTCATATAGTTCATCAGGTGGGTGATTATGGCGTTTTCTTGAGAGTCGTAACGGGGGTGTTCAAAGAGTTCGCTGCGTAGTCTATCGGCGTTGACATTGGCCATCTCAATTGACTCCGATAAGTTACGTGCCACGTAACTTTTACCGGAGCCCGGGAAACCATACAAAAATATAACTACTGGCTTGCTTAAAACTAGTTTACTCATCTATTAAATACTACCACTTGGTCTGGCTATCTGGAAAGAGTTAATGTTTGGCAAAAAACGATCGCTGGCAATAATGGCAGGGGCACGTGGAATCAGTCCTGCACCTTTTCACTCTGGCTGAGCGTATTGGTCAAGATTTATTCTATTTTGGCAGATTTTTCCAGATTATGTTTCATACATAATAGTCTTACATTTTTTGAAGTTAAGCTCGTACCTCCCTTAGAGAATGGTAGCTCATGATCAAAGTGTAAATTCTCTTGTGAGCCACATAATACACACTCTCCATTATCTCTTTTCCATACCTCTTGCTTAACTTTACTGGGTATAATTCTTGTATGTTCAATACTTTGAGTACTTGTTTCAATGTTTATTTTTTGATTATCGGATAAACGCAAAATGAATCTATATACATGCCGACCATTATCAAATAATTGCTTATAGTCGAAGAGATCAAAGATACCTTTTAGTGACCATACTCCGGGCAACACTTTTTCATATATTTTGACCAATTCAGGCTTTGAGATACCTTTTTTATAATCCTCAACGGCTTTAATGAACAATCCGTTTTGAGTTAACTTGCCAGTAGGTAAAAAAGCGGCTTGGTCTTCAAATTTTGGATTGTGGTTATGAGCTTTCCTGGATACATCATGTCCTTCGTACTCAACCGTGACACCATCATCATGAACCCGGTCAGTATAGGGTGCATTTGAGCGTTGCGACATTAAAACTACTGAGTAGTTCGGATTTAACCTATAATTCATCCCTCTTTGAAGAGTTTGGACATTTTCTATATCGCACATTTCACGGTATGAAACTACATCGTCTCTAATAACTAGGTCTTTGGACACACAGGTCTCCTTTGATAATCGTCTTGGCTAAGCATATGGGTCCGGAACATTCTGTAAGAAGTTAATGAGGTACTATATAATCTCGACACTATTATATCAGCACAAAAGGCGAGATTTACCATGTTATGATAGCTGCATGCAAGATAAACTGCTAGCTAGTCAATTTAACTATCGTAAAGACCCAAGCAAATATGCTGGATTTGAGCATGCAATTATCATACTTAAGCCAAATTATTCTTCCAAGCACGTCGAGCATTTAACGAAGTTTGTGAATGACAATAACTTAGAAATTTCTTATCAAACTAAATACCAGTTTAACAGAGACGCAGTTTTAGTTATTTATAATGATATTTTTCGATTTAATGACAACGATATTTTATTTGGTACTGACTGGAAAACTCGAAAATTGCTTTATATGATTTCTAGCATTTCAGGTGTCTATGTGATTCGTGGAGAGAATGCCCAATCTTTGTGTGAAACCTTCAAATATCTACTGCGTGAACAGTATGGTAAACTTTCTATCCCAGATAAGAAGCTTGGTGGTGATGAATTTGAAAAACTTGCTATCAAAAATATTATTCACGTCGTAGATACTGACGAGACCGAACTGGCCATACAGCTTTTGGTCAGTGATCAGGAATAATCTCAACGACGTCACCGATAGTTAAACCTAGTTCTTTAGCCGTTCCAAGCTTTCGTACTGTTCCAATTTCTAGCAAACCAAGTGAGCTACCTTTATAGAGTGCAAGCGCACCGTCAGGCAATTCTTTCATGCTGTGACAATATGTGAGCTCGCCTAGTTCTTTACCATTTTTTCGTAGTGTTAGATGATCTCCATTGTTGGCCGAGAAATCATTAGCGTTTAAGAAAATTTTAGCCACACCAAAATTATCAATATGAAGTACCATTCCGGGCATATATTCAAGCTTCATTAAGTCGTTTTCTGTAAAATCAGCAATCTTTATACTATTAATGTCGTCCGTCACGGCGTACTTGGCTGCTATTGGAGCGTGAATATACTTACCACCAAATGAAATAAAATCTTTTCCCTGTAAACCAGTCGCATCTGTCTCACACACCTCATCCAGCCCGTAATCATTAATGAGCCAGGTAAAGACACCGGTGTTCGCCCCAACAATCTTAATGCCATTTTTTAAGCGTCCTGCAATTCTAGCTCTTTTTGCAGTGGATGTATCAAGAGGGTTCACAACCGCCAGTATGGTTAAAGAATCAGGGTTGTATGCTTCAGCTAGTAGCCGAGCAACGAAACTTGCATGCAGTACCGAAAATTCAGATACAACAACAATCGGCTCTACAACAACCTTATTTGTATTCAAATTATCAAGATTGGTCACTAAGGTAGCGTAAAGGTCATTAGCGGCAATGTCGCTACAGTCTGTTATAACTAATATTCTTTTTTTCATAAACGTACCAAAACAGTATGATTCATCATATACTAATGTATAGTATTCACATCCTGAATAATTACTGCAAGGATATCTATTAAATGATCGAACAACTTCTTGTTTCGCCAGATGGCCTGCGTGTGCATTTATATTACTGGGCTCAAGACCTGGGGTCTGTTGATGGTGTAACCGTCTGTGTGCCTGGTATACCAAACTATCCGGATAAAGCCTACTTTAAAAGCTTACCCGAAGCTTTGCGCAACCAGGCCTTTATGGTGCTCTACTACTATGGCTACTGGCTGAGTGCAGGGACATTCAGCGTGCAAGGAACTTCGCAAAGTATAGTGGATTGCGTAGAAGCAATTCGTGCGGGGGGTTTTAAAGACGCCTTCACAGACAAACAGCTAGTATCGTTTACGGGACCCCTTTCTTTGCTTAGCTATAGTTTTGGTGCTAATCCATTAGCACGTGCTACCACAAAGCTGGAAGCAAGTACCATTGACTCAATATCGTTTGTTGCCCCATTAGGACTTGTTAATAAAACTCAACTTACAACCGTAAATGCATCAGTAATTGATAATTTTTATAGCTATAATGCCCAATTTACCCAATTTTTAGCACGTGGATACGAAAAGGTCATTCGTCTGGAAAATAAGGACGAGTTGTACCAATACTTTCAAGGCGAACACCCAGATGGACTCGTAGAGGTTGGTGAGGGTTTTGCTGAGAAAACCACTATCTATTACGGTAATAAGGATAAGATGGTTAGTAGACCACTCCTGGAGCAATTTGCAGCTCTATTTAGCCCCCAACAACTGCGTACCTTCGAAGATATTGGTCACAGTAAACATTTAATTACAAAAGCTTTGTTAAAAGAATAGTCACTTACTGATCGATAACATCGAAATCAAAACCACCTATAGTATTTTTAGCGAGCCTAAAAAGTGCCGTTGAGCGCTTGCCAGTCAAATACTTGGTAACGCTAGCCTGTATAATCCCCGATTCTAGTACACTTAATTGCCAGCAGGTGTCGATTGTCTCAGTCAGTAAAAGATCATCCAGTGCTTGCCGCTTTTTTTCGGGCAATAGTCCTAAAAATGCTGATAAGCCTATGCGGCTACTAATTTCGTAGTAGCGAGTAAGATCTTTGTCCCTATCAACTAGTAGTTCTGATACCAGGTGGACTTGATCAAATCCTATTTTTTGCATATGGTGAACATAGGCTTGGCTGTATTCTGATGATTCATCTTCTGATCGTTTGAATACTACAGCAGGTAATACATCGTCAACGATAGCTACCACTGGTAAATCTTGTCGATCGGCGAATTCCACAAAACTATCCAGAAATGGCTGCGGCATGTTCTTGGTCCAAATATTAAAACCAAGTACTTCATTGGTCATGACTTATTCGCCTGAGACAGTGTAGATCCTATGTTTACCGACAGTTACAAGGGAGCCTGATGCTGGTAATTCATTTAGATCGTCCGCTGTGATTTTCGTACCATTGATTTTAATGCCGCCCTGTTCGGCTAAACGCCGGAGTTCACTGCGTGACTTGAAGTCTCCTGAACTCAAGAGGGTATCTGTGAGGTTTTTATTTTGAAAGGAAAGAGTAGTTGCATCAGCTTCGCTGATATTTTTAGCAGCAAATCGTCGTTCAAATTTTTCGCGGGCTTGCACGCCACTATCATAATTAGCAGATGAGATGGCGGCCATATAGGTAGCAAGTTGTTTTTTCATTTCGAGTGGTTGTTCTGCGGTCGTTAATTCGATAGCAGCAAGGTCGCTCTGATATAGAGGTGCGTATGCTTTCAGGTAGGGGATAATCAGAGAGTCTGGTATCGACATGATCTTGCCAAACACCTCACCAGGCTCGGCACTCACCGGAACGTAATTGTCGAATGATTTACTCATTTTATGGCCATCACCAGAAGTACCTTCAAGAATGGGGGTCATGATAATCTCTTCAGCAGTTTGCCCACTTGCTTTTTGAACAGTCCTTGCTTGTTGAAAGTTTAAAAGTTGGTCAAGGCCCCCTACTTCAATATCGGTGTCTAAGTGAACGGAATCTATCCCCATTAAGGTGCCATAGACTGTTTCAGCAAGACTTACTGATTCGCCCTTTTGCATGCGTTCACGGAAATCATTGCGTTGTGTTGCTTCAGTGAGATTAATCGCTGCAAAATAACCAAATACATCAGCCAGTGCCATTCTACCCAGCCAAACACTGTTTGCATGGATATTAACATTTTCTCGCTTCGTATCAAAGTACTTATTGACTTGATCCTGGAAAGTAGACATATTCTCGGCAATCTTTTCATCAGTTAGCGCTGGTCTGCCGTCTTTTCGCCCAGATGGATCTCCAACTTTTGCAGTAAAATCACCAAATATTAAATCAATATTGTGGTTTGCTCTACTGAATAAATCGAGTACACGAATAGGGACAATATGTCCAAGGTGCAGGTCTGGTCCGGTAGGGTCGGTTCCGAATTTAATATTCAGAGGCTCACCATCCTGTAAGCGGGCCTCAATTCGGTCGAAAGTAATTGCCTTTTCAGTCTTAACTCGCAAGAGAGACATGAATTCATCCGTCGGGATGCCTTCAAGAGACTCAAAGCTGCGTTCATAGAATCTCTCACCTGAGGTCATACTAGACAAACAATAACACTAATTAGTAAAAAGGTCAACTGGTGCGTAAGTAACTGCTCACTACCCCCCGATATCTGTTACTGCGCAGTACAAGAGTTAATCAACGTAAAACGTAACAGATTAGCAACT
>PFEG01000017.1 GCA_002793885.1 Candidatus Saccharibacteria bacterium CG10_big_fil_rev_8_21_14_0_10_47_8 | reverse complement strand
ATCTATACCAATTATCTTACCCATTAAAATACCTCCTTTATCGATTCTTTACCCCGAGCTTGTCGAGGGGCTATAATTTTTCCCATAGTTATTCCTCCTTTTTAAATTCCTTGTAGGGTCTCGGCAATGCCAGTTTCACTGGCCCATCGTCTATATTTTCTGACCTATTGCCGTGACTAATCATGAGTGGTCTCCCTCTTAACTTTTACTATGGCGTGGCGGATTACTTGGTCGCCAAGCTTATAGCCAGGTTGAAGTTCCTCGCAAACAACTTCAACGCCGCCACGGCCATCCTCTATACTTATTGCCTCATGCAGTTTGGGGTCAAATTCTTCGCCAATGGTCTTGATACGCTGAACGCCGAGTTCTTTTAGGGCCTTTTCGAACTGTTTTACCACACCTTGTACGCCTTTTACGTAGTCATGCCCGGCTAAATCCTTGGGTGTATGGAGCAAAGACCGTTCTAAGTTATCAATGGCAGGCAGTAGTTCTTTAATAATCATAGACTTGTAAAAATCGGCCATTTTGAGTTGGTCTTCTTCGGCTCGGCGGCGGATGTTTAGGGCATCTGCCCGCTCACGCTGCAAAGCCTCGGTAAGCTCACCAACTTGTTGCTGCAAATTAGCTACTGACAGCTTTTTGATGGGTTTACTCATACAACGTCTCCTCCAGTGTACGGCCGGCTCGGCCAACTAAGCTCATTACATCGCGGTAACTTTGACGGGTTGGACCCAAAACGCCGATATAGCTGCTATCGCTAAACGGACTGCGGAAACGGCTAATAACTAAACTACAGCCAGAATTACGGCCGATAGGGTTTTCTTGCCCAATGTAAACGCTTAGCGGCTCATTGGGTGCGGCTTCGTGCAGCCAAGGCTGCAGATTGTCCAGAAGCCTGGCAACCTCTTGGACTTGGCCGGGATGGATAAACTCCGGCTGTCCAAACAAATTAGACAAACCACTCATATAAAGTTGATTACCAATGGTAGCCAGCCCCAGGTTATGTGTGAGTTCTACCAGAGTGTCTACCGTGCTTCGAATAACGTGTTCCGGCACGTTACCAGACGTAACCCGTGAAGTTAAGGCCCGCTCTGCCCGGCCACTGTTAGTTTTGTCTAACTCGCCTAGATTGTTAACGTAAAACCTATAGCCCTTATCCGTTGGTACGCGGCCGGCACTAGTGTGTGGCTGCTGGATAAAGCCCAGGTGTTCCAGCTCGGCCATTTCGGAGCGGATTGTGGCGCTGCTGACACTAAAAACTTTAGCCATCAAGCTAGAGCCCACCGGGCTGGCGACTTCGGCGTATTGTTCTACGATAGCTTGTAATATTTTTGATTGTCTATCAGTCATACTTTCCTTTTGTGAGAGGTCTCACCTCTCACATGTTGGCACTCGCAAATCCTTATTGCTAAGTTGCTTACATTTTAAAGAAATTAGCACTCACATGTCAAGAGTGCCAATTAAAATCCGGTGGCTCTTTCAACAGCTCCCAAAGCTTCTTCTGGCCGATTCTGTGGGTTAACTACCCGATGATCAAAGAATTTTTTGTACCTTAGTTCTTTTTTGGCCAGCTTAAGACGGCTTTGAATCTGCTCTTCCGTTTCAGAGCCGCGCTCCCTAATTCTTACCTCTAATGCCTCCGGGCTCTCGGCTTCAATAAAGACAGTTACTGCTTCGGGCATTTGGTTCTTTATTTGCATAGAACCATTAACATCGATTCGTAAGACTACATTTTGGCCTTCTGAGAGTAGTTTCTCAACCGGTTCTCTTAAGGTCCCGTACCAATGGCCAGCATGGAAATCTGTCTCTAGAAACTTATCTTCGGTCTGCCACTTTTTAAATGTCTCGGTCGTTACAGAGTTCATGCGTTTTTCCTCTTTCTCACCGGGACGCAGTGGCCTTGTGGTCGTAGAAGTTGGCTGATACCAATCAGGGTGTTTTTCTAAAAACATCCTCAAAATAGTGTCTTTGCCAACACCGGCAGAAGGACCCGAAATGATCAATAATTTCCCCTGTTTCATAGTGATTGAATAAGCATACTAAGATTTTTCTTAGCGGTAAACTTAGCCAGTTCTTCACGTGCTGCATCCACTCGACCATCGATAAGAGCTTTTGTTTGTTCCACAGCTTTAGAAAGATCATCATTTAATATAAAGTGTATTTGGTTATCTTTTATAGCAAATTCATGCGACCTTTGGGCTTCGACTAGTCTTTTACGAAGTTGCTCCGTTGATAATTTATGCGAACCCAGCCGGCGCATCCATTCTTCATAAGATGGTGGGGTGATAAAGGTGCTGATTGTTCGCTTAAAGCCTAAATTGCGGAAAATTGGTACTACATCAGCTAATACGGGCATGACGGCCCAACCATCTGCTGGATATGAAGTTGCACGTGTACCATAAAAGTCACCGCTTGCACCAACAAGAAGCTGCACAAAAATACCAGCTTTAATATCAGCAATAACCTGATCGTAGCTAGTCAAGAAATACATATCCAGACCGTTTATTTCCTCAGGTCGAGCCAGACGCGTTGTATCCGAAGGTACATACTTTAATCCTAACCGATCGATTATCGAAGTTTTACCAACTCCGGATGGACCGATGATCATCAGTAGTTCTACTTTGCTGATGTGCTTTAAAACATCCGACGTCGGAGTGTAGTTTTTTACCAACTGTGGCAATTGTTTTAGAAAAACCTCCCGAGTCATTTTTAATCTCTCTTAAGCATTACGGTGAAGGCTTCGGCTGGAATATCTACTTTACCGAAACGTTTCATGCGCTCCTTGCCTTTTTTTTGCTTGGCTAAAACTTTCTTTTTGCGCGAAACGTCACCGCCGTACAGACCAGTGGTGACGTCTTTTCTGTAGGCGCTGATATCTTCGCGGGCGATGAATTTGCCACCGATAGCCGCTTGAAGGCTGACCTTGAATTGTTGGCGAGGGATAACTTGCTTGAGTTTTTTTACCGTAGAGCGTGCAAGGCGCTCGGCCTCAGACCGATGGACCATAAGCGAAAGGGCGTCAACTCGGTCGCCAGCGACATAAAAATCCAGCTTTACCAGATCCTCGGCCCTGTAATCAGCCAGCTCATAATTAAACGAGCCGTAGCCACTGGTTAGGCTTTTTAGCTGGTCATAAAAATCTGTCAGCAGGTTGGCCAGCGGCGCCTCAAAGTCAATCACTGCCAATCCTAGCGTATCGGCAGCCGATGAAGACTTGGCGTTGATATAAGAAAGATGTTTTTGGTTACCTCGGGAGTTTACTATCAACTGAATTACAGCACCCACATAGTTTGCCGGACAGACTATTTCGCCTTTTACCCATGGCTCCCTAATCAATTCGATCTGGCTGACATCCGGTAGCTCGGAAGCAGACTTAATAGCCAATTCGGTCCCTGTAATCAACTCTACCTGATAATTAGTGGACGGGTTGGTGATGATGAGGTCTAGATCGTATTCGCGCTCCAGTCGTTCGCGAACGATGTCCATATGCAGCAGCCCCAAAAAACCCAAGCGCAGCCCAAAGCCTAAGACTGATGAATTTTCTGGCTCTGATTGCAAGGCCGAGTCACTAAGACTCAGCTTTTCTACGGCATCTTTGAGTGTCCTGTAATGCTCGTTGCTTTCTGGAAAAAACCCAGCATAAACAAACGGCCTAACTTCCTTATAACCCGGCAGCGGTTCGCCAGCTGGATTATTGTTTCGGGTTATAGTGTCGCCAACCCGAGCCTCGCGCGCACTTTTTAGGTTAGTAACAATGTAGCCGATTTCGCCTGTTTCCAAGGCCCGGCCCTGGAAAAGGTCGGGGCGGAGACTACCAACTTCCAGCGCTAGGCCATCCGCTCCGGTTGCCATCATTTTAAGCGAATTATTTTTATCAATCCGGCCGTCTACTACACGTACATACAAAATCACGCCGCGATAATCATCGTAATAACTATCAAAAATGAGCACCCGGGTCGGTGCATCAACTTTTCCGGTAGGTGGTGCAACATCAGTTACAATTTTTTCGAGAACTGCTTCCACGCCTTCACCGGTTTTGGCGCTAACGTGTAAAATATCCTCTTCTTTACAGCCCAGTAGGCTGACAACCTCGGCGCTGACTCGCTGCACGTCGGCAGCCGGCAGGTCAATTTTGTTAAGTACAGGTATTATTTTAAGGTTTGCTGCCAGCGCCAAATACACATTGGCCAGTGTTTGAGCCTGGATACCCTGGCTGGCATCAACCACCAATATCGCGCCCTCTACAGCTTCCAGCGAGCGGCTAACTTCGTAGCTAAAGTCCACGTGGCCTGGAGTATCAATCAGGTTGAGTTGATACTCAACCTGATCATTTTCCATTTGCCGTTTTTCATTTGCCATTAATTTATCATTTAACAATTTCCCAGATTGGTTGGTTGTCTGGTAAATGTTAGCTGGTAAATTACTGTGAATTGGTAAATGTGAATTGGTAAATTTAGAATGATATGTCATCCTAACGGGCGCCAGCTTAATGGTAATGCCCCGTTCTTGCTCCAGGTCCATACGGTCCAGCATCTGGGCTTTCATGTTGCGTTTTTCCACCGTGCCGGTTAGCTCCAGCAAGCGATCGGCCAGCGTGGATTTGCCGTGATCGATATGAGCAATAATACAAAAATTCCTTATGTGACTCTGATCCATATCCGCTAATTATAACAGAGGTAGGGCTAGTAGAGGTTTTTTACTTGGCTAAGAACTTCTGAGAAGTTTATTTTAGACAGCTCGGTTGTGTCTACTTTTATTATTTTTCCGACGTTTAGCGGCGCATACTTTTCATTCAACTTGGGTTCAGAAATTAAGAGATGTTCTTCTACATTTACATGAACCGAGTGACGGTTGCCGCTATCACTTCTCTGTTTGTACCTTTGACGCCTAACCACTGAATCGGTAATACAGTAAATTTCCAGAACTAATGGCTTGTGTTTACGGATTAGTTTATCGAGCTCGGGCTTGGCGAAATCTGTTATAAAGGCATTCTCTATGATTATTGACTCACGGTTTGCCAAAAACTCATCTACAAGAAGATAAAATACTTTTGTTGAAACTGCTCCTAGACCGGCCGACTCAAGCCCACCAGAAAGCCTGTCAGACAGAAATTCTTTTAGCTCGTCTTGGCTATTGAAGGGATTAAAGTTTCCAAGGATATACGACTAGTGAGCGTCGACTTACCAGTTGCCGGCAACCCGTTAACAATAATCAGTTTTGGTCTCATTTACCCTAGATTATAACAGCCCCAATGCTACAGATCGGGGTCCCGACCGCCAGCGTCGGGGAGGTCAAACACCATTACCTAACTTGTGGTTCCACTTATTTCAAATAAAATGGCCGATCGGCTAAACTATTAGAACAATGGCAAGAAATGATACAACTTCAACAGTTATTGACGGGATTCTAAGATTTACAGTAACCAGCGGCGCCATAACTGCTGGATTAGTTATCCCTAACCTTCTTATTGGACTAGAAAAACCGCTTAGTATTTTTTGGAAGCACCTTGATAGGCGAGAACGCGAACGAGAACTTCACAGAGTTGTCAGTTATATGAAATCGAATCACCTTTTGAGGGGAGACTACGAGCATGGACTGCAAATAACAGACAAGGGACGTGAGCGGTTGAGCCAATTGGACTTTGATAATCTAAGTGTCCAGCAGCCCAAAAAATGGGATGGCAGTTGGCATCTAGTAATTTACGACATTCCGGAAAAACAAAGGGTTGGCCGCAAAGCTCTCACGAGCAAGCTCAATGATTTAGGATTTTATCAGCTCCAGCGCAGCGTTTGGCTGCACCCCTTTCCTTGCCGAAAAGTTACTGAGACCGTGACATCAAGATATAAAGTTGGTCAGTACATAAGCTATATCAAAACTTCTCATATTGATAATGAGCGGGTACTTATTCAAAAATTTAAAAAGAAATACCCTCGAACTAGCTTCAAATAAAACTGCCGATCGTCAGTTTTATTTGAAATCGCTGTGGCTACTACTTGAGATGTACGAGGAAATTCTATTTTGATTCTTACGGGTTTGAGGGTGATCTTTTTATATATAATGCACTATTTAGTTAGAAATAAATTATGTTGGCGATGACTTCGTTGGCGGCAGGCGCACCGGTATCACCATCAGCTACGCCAGTGGTAGCTCCGATGCCGATGCCGTTTGAAAAAGCAATTCCAGTAGTAAAGTGAACATTAGCGCCGGCACCGGCGGGCAAAGCGATGGTCATAAATGGCGTGTCGCCGCCCACCGAAGGGTGGGTAGCTTTGTTATACAGCTTCACATAACGCACTGAAGCGGTATTATTGAAGAGATACCAGCCGTAGACTTGCCCGGCTGAGGACTTAATATTCACGCCGCTGGCGGCTAAGCTGATATTGCGATAAACCGACAAACCGCCGGTAGTAGAGGGAGCTAGGCTGCCGGATTTGATGTTTATATCCAGGGCGCTGGCAGTAGTGCCGACAGTGTTGCCAAATTCATCGACAAGCTTGGACTTTTGAGAGCCGTCGCTTTGGGCGGCGTTGATTTTCTTAATAGACTCATCGGAGGCTAGGTCGCCAAAGGCATTTCGCAGGGCCATCAAGCGCCTCCTTCAGAGGCAATTAACATTAAACTTTTTACATTTAGCATTTTACAGACAGAACCAAAAATCGTAGCGACAATGACAAATGCTAAATGATAAATCAATGTGAATTGATAAATGACAAATGCTAAATGATTCAATACATTGCTGCATTGGCTATTTCGGCATTCATTGAACATTGTCAGAGCCATTAGGCTATGTTCCTCCTACCCAAAACAAATGAGATCACCCAACAATAGTGACTATGCTTATGATAGAGGAAATAAATCCCTACAGTCAAGGAGTACAAGCCTTTCTTTAACAAAGAAATACAAAACCGAACCATATAAAAATAGAGAGACTATCTTTTCACAGCAACTGCATAAGTCGTTTAAGGAATTTTTTGCTAAAGACACGCCTTTCGTACTTTCCCATCGCCCCAGGTTACAGCTGACTGGTTACGAGCGTCCACTCCTCGCTCAACTTACCTATAGGTATGCCTGCCTCGTATTGAACACTCTCGCTCAGCCAGCTGTAACCTGTCATCATTGGCTAAGTGAAAAAGGCGTGTCAAGGCTCAAGATTCTCCTCTATTTTAACGTGTTCAGCAATACCCTTACTTAGCGATTTCAAACCATCAAGAGTCGGTATAACGAGTTCATTCGTGACATATGCTTCATCAACATGGTTATCGGTTGTTTTCTGTATACTAACTAACAAGATTCCAAATTGACCATCATTTCGGGTTATCACTAAGACTTTATTTGACTCCCCGCCGTCTACTTTTTTAAGGACAGTTTTATCGTCAATTATCATGGAATCAAACATACTTGGATTATACCCTGTTTTTTATATGTACTGGACAGATAATTGGCACTGGTTTATGTTTTTATTTCACTCCTTTATTAACACGCCTTTCGCACTTTCCCAGCGTACGTACTAGAGTTTGGAAAATCCTCTAAATATGGGTGTTTTTTACTGCGTCTACGCCTTTTTTTATTTCGTGCGCGGAAGTGCTTACTTCTTTAGCGATATCTTCAAGCGATTTGTCATTTTTGCCGCCAGTGAAACCATCTTTTAGGGCGCGACCAGATTCGCCTAGATTCTTAGTCAGCATTGGCAAGCGCTTGGCTCCAAAAAGTAAAAGTATGACTATCAATATGACTATTAGCTCAGGTAGGCCTAATCCGAACATTTTTACCCCATTTGTTAACTATCCCTTATGATAGCAGAAGCGTTATAGATACCAAACGTTTTAAGGCTGAGTTCTTGTGGGCGGAGTCCGCGGGCGATCGTCTTCGTCTGCAGATTTTTTGCGCCGGCGAGCAAGAAGTAAAATCATCAGTAATAATAAAGAAATTAAAATAAACGAGGCGAATATTATCAATTCGTACTTGTTAAAAAGACTCTTATTAGGTATTGGGCTCATACCACTAGAATCGCTGGACGCTGAACAACCTTCCTGGTAGCGGCAACTGCCGTAAGCATCCGACCCATAAGTACTTGCCAGGACCAGCTGAGGTACAAAAACGTAGAAAGATAACAGTAAAATTAGTAGTTTAGGGATAAGTTTGAGCCACAGTTGTAACTTCATCTGTTTCTTGAAAAAACAGTTACCGGCCGTAGGCACTTCGTCCATAGCCCCCGGACAATTGCTTTTTAGCGACTGTCTGGGCTGGTAAAGATTCATGGAGATTCTTTAAAAAACCTATAACCCCAATAATCCCAAGCAGCGCAATGCCAATAATCTTTAGGAATTCGGCACGATTGACTTCGCGCTGCATCATACTATCTAACTGTTGTTTGTATTGGGGAACCATGTTTTTTCGGTTTCTGTTTGGGTAGTTCTATTCAATTGTATATTTTAATAGTCTCAAAAACAATAGCATTATCATTATTGGCAACATACTTGTAGTGGTCTTTGTTTGTGCTACAATTAAATTGAATTTTAAATGGAGTAAAGAATGAACCTTGGACTACCGGAAATAATCCTAATCTTAGTAATAATAGTGGTGCTATTTGGGATGGCTTGGATGGTTAACACTAAGCGTTCCTCGAGTCGATCAGGCAACACCAACGCATCCAATAAAGATAAAAAGGACGAGAAAATAGCCTAAGAGCAACAGCTCTCCCTTGCCTTCCACCGCTTTTTTGCCGTACGTTCGCATGAAGCAGTTACGTAAGTTCCGTCCGTAAGCGTATTTTAATCTCCCTAAATATAAGCCCTTCCTTCCGGGAGGTTTTTCTATTTTTGATGTAGCTTGGCTCCGGAGGAATAATCCATTATCCAACACCCAGCAGGCCTAATGATTTGGGCTTGGGGAGTGGTGGCGGTGGTGGACTTGGCGAGGGAGAGACTGATGCTGAAGGAGATGGCGAAAGACTGATTGAGGCTGACGGTGATAGTGATAGCGAAATGCTGAAACTGGGCGAGACCGAAGCACTAGGGCTGAGTGAAGCACTGGCGCTGACCGAAGCTGAAGGTGATACCGAAGCCGATGAACTAAGTGAAGCTGAAGCCGAAGGACTCTGAGAGAGAGACTGGCTTGAGCTTGGGCTAACAGATGCTGAAGGGCTGAGACTTAACGAAATTGAAGCAGAAGGACTTATGCTGGCGCTTGGTGATACGCTAACGCTGGCCGAGGCACTTGGGGATGTGCTGGCCGATGGGGATACGGAGGCGGAAACAGAAGAAGACGGCGAAACGGAAGAACCCGCTGACGGCGATGGGGATGAGGAAGGACTGACACTAGGACTAACTGAAGCACTGGGAGAAACACTGGCACTCGGAGATACTGACGGTGAAACGCTAGCTGATGGTGAGACTGATGGTGAAACGCTGGCTGAAGGTGAGACGGACGCTGAAGGTGAAACCGACGGACTAA
>PFEG01000051.1:9687-12584 GCA_002793885.1 Candidatus Saccharibacteria bacterium CG10_big_fil_rev_8_21_14_0_10_47_8 | reverse complement strand
CTTTGGGTCGCAAAAAGTAGCGCAAAACTCTCGGGCGACTTCGCTTACTTGATGTATCTGTAGTAAAAGTGGGCTTTGCCTGCAGAACTCCTCAAAAACTTGCTTTTATAGCAACTTTTTTCCTCAAACATCTGCAGGAACCAAAAGGCCAGCCCGTTTTACTACATCTGCTCAGGCTCGCTGCGCATGCCCGAAGTGGCAGGCTTAGAGGCTTTGACTATGTCGTAAATCTAATCTCTAACCCCTATACCCTAACCCCTACTTTGAGGTATAGTTTTAGTAATGAGTCAGATAAAAGAACCTCAAAAATCCCAATTTGCCCAGTTTGAAGAAGGGATTCTAGAAATTTGGGACCAGGAAAAAACCTTTGAAAAAAGCCTGCAAAATCGTAAGGATGCAGAGTTATTTACTTTTTACGATGGTCCACCGTTTGCTAACGGTACGCCGCACTATGGCCACTTAGAAATTACGACAATTAAAGATACCGTCACACGCTACAAAACCATGCGCGGTTACTACGTACCCAGAAGAGTTGGCTGGGACACTCACGGCTTGCCGGTAGAATATGCCATCGAAAAAAAACACGGTTTCAAAAGTAAAAAAGACATTATTGCTTACGGTATTGATAAATTTAACCAGGAATGCCGCGACAGCGTCTTTAAATATAAAGACGTCTGGGAAAAGATGTTCCACCGCGTGGGCCGCTGGGCGGACTATCAAAATACCTACGCCACAATGGATGAGAGCTACATAGAAAGCGTCTGGTGGGTCTTTAAGAGTCTTTACGATAAAGGGTTGGTCTACAAGGATTTTCGCTCTAGCCCCTACTGTCCGCGCTGTGCAACACCGCTATCCAATTTTGAGCTTAACCAAGGCTACCAGGACGATGTGGAAGACCCCAGTTTGTTCGTTAAGTTTAAATTAACAGATGAGGACGCTTATTTGCTGGGTTGGACCACCACGCCGTGGAGTCTACCGGGCAACGCCGCCATAGCCGTCAAACCGGACGCTAAGTATGTTTACGTATCGCTTAAGGATGACGATGGCCGGCCGGAAACTCTGGTGCTGGCCCGGGAGCGGCTGAGCGCTTTGGATTCAGAAGATTATCACATCCTCAAAGAAGTCGATGGCCAGGAGCTGGTTGGCAAAAGCTACGAACCTTTGTTTGAGCTGCAAAACTTTGGTAAAGACGCGAACAAGAACAAGCTCTATAAAGTTTGGGGCGCCGAGTTCGTATCCATAGAAGATGGCTCCGGGGTACTGCATGTGGCGCCGGCCTTTGGCGAGGACGATTTAACGTTGTCAGAGGAGCATGGCATACCGGTGCTTATAACCATCGACGAAAACGGCCACGTGGTTACCGATCAGGAATTGCCAGAAGAGTTTGCCGGTAAGTTCTTTAAGGGCGCCGACCAGCCGATAATTGCCCACTTAGCCCATAAAAACCTGGTCTACGCTGCTGAAACCATAAGACACACCTATCCGTTTTGCTGGCGTTGCGACACGCCGTTACTTTACTATGCTACCGACTCCTGGTTGGTTAAAGTAACAGAGGTCAAAGACCGGCTGGTAGCCAACAACCAGCAAATTAATTGGACGCCAGGGCATATAAAGGACGGGCGGTTTGGCAAGTGGTTAGAGAACGCCCGCGACTGGGCCATATCCAGAAACCGCTTCTGGGGCGCGCCGCTGCCCATCTGGGTGACGGATGATGGCGAAATAGTAGTAATCGGTAGCGTGGAGGAGCTTAAGCAGCGGGCCGTGGACCCCAGTAAAGTTGGCGATTTGCATCGGCCTTTTGTAGACGATATAGAGGTTAAAACTGACTCCGGCAAGATAGCCAAACGTATTCCAGAGGTGTTTGATTGCTGGTTTGAGTCTGGCAGTATGCCCTATGCCCAAAACCACTATCCGTTTGAGGAATCAGATAATCTGAGGGGTATGCAGGTGGGTATGGCGCAAGGCGAAAGCGAGGACCGCAAAGAAGCTGTACGGAGGAGTACTGCATCTGCGGACCAGAGCTTGCAACGCAGCGATATGTCCGCAAGTGGTAGTAGGGTCAGTAGCTCTGCTGCTGAGCAGGCTGACACGGTGCATGCGCCTCAAGGGTTTCCGGCGGACTTTATAGCTGAGGCTACCGACCAGACGAGGGGTTGGTTTTACACCCTACACGTACTAGCCACAACCTTATTTGATAAACCGGCTTTCCAAAACGTCATTTGTAGCGGCTGGATTATGGCCGCCGACGGCGAAAAACTCAGCAAACGTAAAAAGAACTATGCTCCGATGGACGAGGTTTTTGACCAATATGGCGTGGATAGCCTGCGGTTTTTCATGGCTTCTAGCCCCTTAATGAACGGGGAAGATACCCGTTTCTCGGTGGATTTTCTGCGTGATGTGCAACGCAAAATCTTTATGACCTACAACAACATGTTTAACTTCTATAAACTGTATGCCGACGTGGATAACTGGTCGCCCAAAAAACCGTTAGTAGAACCTAAAAGCGACAACTTGCTGGACCAGTGGATGATTGCCCGACTGAACGAAGCAATTGAACAGGTAACAAGGGCCATGGAAAGCTATAGGTTAGATAAAGCCACTCGTCCGATTGGTGAGCTGCTGGATGACGCCTCTAACTGGTACGTCAGGCGTTCCAGACGGCGTTTTTGGAAGAGCGAGGATGACTCTGATAAACAGATGGCCTACGAAACTCTTCACTACACCTTACTGCGCACCAGCCAGCTACTAGCTCCATTCTCGCCGTTTCTAGCTGACCGCAACTGGCGAGCATTAGCGCAGGGAACAGATTTCCCAGAATCTGTGCACCTAAGCGACTGGCCACTTGTGGGGCCTAGCCTTGGCAAGGCCGTATCTGTTAATAAGCCAGATACGGCTAG
>PFEG01000051.1:1100-9662 GCA_002793885.1 Candidatus Saccharibacteria bacterium CG10_big_fil_rev_8_21_14_0_10_47_8 | reverse complement strand
CTAGAAGATATGGCTGTAGTACGCGAAAAAATTATTACCGAAGGATTATCTCAACGGGCAACGGAGGGTATAAAGGTTCGACAACCGCTTGGCAAAGTTACCGTTTCGGCTAAGGTAGGACGTCCAGACGAATTTGCCAATATCATTTGTGAAGAGCTTAACGTCAAAGAGGTAGTTTGGGCGGATAAGGGCGAAACGGTGAAACTAGACACCAAACTGACCCCTGAGCTTAAAAACGAGGGGATTGCTCGTGATTTGGTGCGGTTTGTGCAGAATGCCCGCAAAAAAGCTGGGTTTAATGTAGAAGATCGTATTTTGCTCAACATATTCTCAGAATCGGCCGAAATAACAGAGGCAGCCAAGCAGTTTAGGGGTACGATTGATAGCGAAACTTTAACCGTCAAGCGCCCCGAGGGGGATGACTGGGCCGAGTACACCGAAACAGTTAAGCTGGATGGCCAAGAAATCAACATTTCTATAGCTAGAAACAGATAGGAATGTACATTTGAAAAGTACCAAACTCTAGATGCCACTTTGGACCGCCAAAGTGGCGCAAAACTCTCGGACTGCTGCCTCGACTTGATACATCTGATGATAAAAAACAGGCTTGCTCGAGAACTCCTCACAAACTTGCCACTGGCAAGTTTATTCGTCAAACAGCTCTCGCGCTCAAAGACGCCTATTTTTCACATCATCTGTTTCAGGTCTTCGGCAGATGCCCGAAACTAGATCCCAGTCCTCGACGCAGCGAGGGGTCCGGGCATAAGGAACCAACCTGAGTAGATGTTGTACCAAATAGGTGGGCTTGGCCGCTAAAGCATGTTCGACGCAGCAAAGACTGCCGGGGGGCAGTCTTTCAAGGAGTTCTTTAGCGAGCCTATTTGGCGCTAACAGATACATCAAGTTGGTGACGCGCCCGGCAGCTTTGCTACTTTGGCTGTCCAAAGTAGGTCCATGCCTTTACAGGGATGGCTATCTCTGTTAGACTCTTATAGAAATTATGGCAGACAAAACAACTAAAAAGGCAGTAATTGCCACCGGCGGCAAGCAGTATCTCGTATCTGAAGGCGAGACTCTTTTAGTAGAGCTGCTTACACCCGCTAAAGACGCCTCATTTGAGGCGCTGATGGTGATTGACGGAGATAACGTAACCGTTGGCGCTCCGATTGTCGAAGGTGTTAAGGTAACAGCCGATATTACCGAGCAAGTGGTCAAAGCCGACAAGATAACAGCTATCCGCTACAAGGCTAAAAAACGCGTTCATAAAACCAAAGGCCACCGCCAGCGCCACACCCAGATAAAAATCACCAAAATCTCCTAGACCACACAGCTTACCAAACAGCCTAGACTCATAAATAAATTAGCCATGAGCAATTTACTGCTCACCACCCATAGTATTATCATACCCCACACAACTACTACGTGCAGAGGTCTGACCTTTGCATTTTCAAGTGGAGGAGGATTATGCCGGCTAGAAACGTTATAAAACAGTACACCGAAGATGCTTATTACCATGTTTACAACAGGGGTGTAGAGAAACGAGCTATATTCCAAGACGATCAGGACTATACCGTCTTTTTGAATCTACTAAAAAGGCACTTGAGCGGTAAAACTCAATCTGATAAGCGAGGAACTCCTTACGAGACTTATGAAGGAAAGCTGGAGCTCCTGGCTTACAGTTTAATGACCAATCATTTTCATCTTTTGTTCTATTTGAGTCAGGACGCCACATCTGTAACAAAGCTTATGCGCAGAGTGGCTGGCGCCTATACTACCTATTTCAACAAGAAATATAGACGCGTGGGGCATCTTTTTCAAGGAGTGTACAAGTGTTCCAAAATTACAAACGAAGCCTACCTGCATCACATCAGCCGATATATCCACCTAAATGCCCGGGACTATAAGGCTTGGCCGTACTCTAGTTACCCGTATTATCGGGGAAAGTACAAATCCGATTGGGTTATGCCTGGCAAAGTACTTCAATTGTTTGATAATGACGTGCGTAGCTACGAGCAATTTATGGTTGATTATCTCGATCACAAGAACATGCTCGATGAGCTTAAGCATGAACTTGCCGACATGTAGCTCTCGCGTGAAACATCTTGTTTAAAATGCAATGCATGCTAGGCTTGACAGATTTGCAAAGGTCAGACCTCTCCAGCACCCAGGTGCCATATTAGCTCGTATGATTATGAAAGAACTTGCAGAGGTCTGACCTTTGCAAGTTTTTTGCGGGTTGTGGAGGGGGTTGTAGAATGAGGGGGGCTTGGTATGATTAGAGGTAGGTATGAGGGGTTTAGCACCACGGTTGCCAAAGGGCAAAAAAGGGGTAATAGTAATTTTTGCGGCCGTGCTGGTGTTGGGCGGAATTGGTGGGGTAATTAAGGCGGCTCTGGGTGGGGCACCATCAAACCAAACCAGTGGCGACATAGAACTGCAGCGCGGTCTAGTTGGCTGGTGGAAAATGGACGGTAACGCCAAGGACTCCACTCCTTATGGTGCCAACGGGAGCCTTACCGGTACGGGCGCGACAACAGACAGGGAAGGCTTAGCCAGCGGCGCCCTCAGCTTTAACGGTACAACAGATGCTGTTACGGTAGGTGATCTCTCTCAACTTAAAATTACTGGTAGCCAAACTATCTCTTTATGGCTGAAACCGTCCGACTTTAGCGCAAGACGCAACCCATATGCTAAAGCCTACGGAGGAGAGGGAACGATCACGCAAGAAACTAACGGGACCGTAAATTACTACTATGGAACAGCTGGTAGTAACAATCTACCCTATCAAGGATTTACGATGTCGTCTGCCCTGTCGCTTAATACGTGGGTTCATTTAGTAATTGTTAGAGACCTAAGCGGCATGACTTTAACTTGGTATAAAAACGGTTCCCAAACAGACCAGGCAGCGGCCAGTTATTCGGCGGCCGTGGCATCAACATTTCCGCTTTACATTGGTAAGGGCTATGTTAGCAACTATGCAGGTAGTATTGATGATGTGCGGGTATATAACCGCGCATTGTCGGCAAATGAAGTAACGGCGTTGTATCAAAGTTATGGTTCAGGTGCTGCCGTTGCATCCGGCAATAATAATTTATTGGGTTGGTGGAAGTTTGATGGTAACGCTAAAGATTCGAGCCCTTATGCTAATAATGGCACAACTACAACTGGATCTACTCTTACTACTGATCGTGAAGGTCTGGCCAACGGTGCCTATGCTTTTTCTGGCACTGCCCCCAGTTACATAACAATGGGTAATTCGACTGTGTTCAACAGCTCAGAAGTTACGTTCTCAGCATGGGTTAAGCCGTCTATTATTTCTGGTTATCAGACTATTATAGCCAAAGAACTGCAATATAAATATCGGATTAGTCCCTCTGGAAACGTAGAGATTCTGGTTAGTCGTAATGGAACAAGCTGGGCAATTAATACTGGTTTTACTGCCTCTCTTACGGCAGGTAATTGGTATAACATTGCAACCACAATCAGCTCAACCTCCAATTTAGCAACAGTCTATGTAAACGGTGCCTCAATAGGCTCGATTGCTCTCGGAGGCTCTATAACGGCATTCAACTCCAATCCACTATTGGTGGGCACATATAACGTTAGCTCTGGTGAGCCATTTCATGGCTCCATAGATGATGTTCGTATTTACGGCAGGGCGCTCTCGGCTGCGGAGATTTCGCAGGGCTATAGCAGCTATAATCCCAAGGTGCAGATTTCGGACTTCCAGAAAGGGTTGGTGGGTGATTGGCCGTTAAACGGCAACGCCAAAGATAATACTCCTTACAGCAATAACGGTACCGTTAGTGGTGCCGTATTAACAACCGACCGAAAGGGCAGGACCAATAGCGCCTATAGTCTTAATGGCACCAGCAACAGCATAACTGTGAGTGGATCCAGCTTTCCAACCAGTGCTATAACGATTTCTGTTTGGGTCGATATACCATCGGCTACTGGGGGTCCCAGACTGGTTAATAATAACTGGGTCAGCCCAGAGGGGTCTTGGCTTATGTATGTTCCAGGCGGTGCCAGTAGTTATGCGTTTTTTGGTATTTACCATAGCTCCTCTCAGTATCCTGCCCACTGCGCGTCTGGTTCATTTACAGCGAACGTATGGCATCACATTGTAGGCATGTACGATGGCAGTACGGTTAAAGCATATTACGACGGAAGCTTATGTACAACTACGACGAGTAGTATCAGCGGTGTAACTCTTTACAATGGAGGCAATGTACAGATTGCTGCGCCTAACGGTGGGTCACCACCCAGCTATTTGATTGATGATGTTCGAGTTTGGAATCGGGCCTTAAGCGCCGCAGAGGTTTCAGCGCTGTACCAATCGTATCGCTAGCCGGATAATGCCAGTTTACAGATAGATTACTGTAACTCTCCAAGATTATCCCCGAACTACCACCCGGACTACCACTCAGAAAACAAAATGGTGCGGAGGTCAGACCTCCGCACCACCCATGTTACAACTCCTGTTTTTGCGGAGGTCTGACCTCCGCAACTCCTGACCTCCGCAACTCCGCGAGTTCCGCAAGTTCGTGGAGGGGCGCACTAGGATGGGGGTTTATCACCTAATGTATACCTGTGGATAACTACGGCCATCGCTGTTGACACCATCCAACAGAGGTTGTAACCTGTAAATAGTCCAACTACGCTTTTGTTTAGTAGCAGGGGTGTATTAAGACAAAAATTTACCCGCCTAAAGTTTTTCACCCACGCAAACTTCATAGAAGTTTCGGCAGGCAAAAAGAAACTTCGGCGGGCGAGCGAAAAAAAACCACCCACACAAATTTCAAAGAAATTTAGGTGGGTAAAAACAAAAAATGCTAAAGCGTATATATACGCGCGTACACGCGCCCGCATGTGTAAAGGCCCGCCTATTGGGCCTGCTTTGCTTTGCAAAGCAGGTTACAGGTTACACGTTACAGGTTACAGATTCTCGCGGAGTAGCTACAAACTACAAACTAAAAACTAAAAACTTGATGCGTGGGACGTTGCTGACACTCACTTTAGCTCTGGTACTGTTTGCCTTGGTAAGTGTTTTTGGTAATACACCAAATGCTAGCGCTGCCACGTCGTCTTATCTTAACTTCCAGGGCAGACTGCTGACCAACACAGGCACGGTAGTGCCCGATGGCAATTATCACATCGAGTATAAAATTTACGATACCATTGGTTCCGGCGCTTCAGCTCAGGGCGTTTGTTCGCTGGATAGCTCCACCGATGATTGTTTGTGGATAGAAACCCGTACTACCGGCAACCTGGTCAGGGTAGTCAACGGTTACTTCTCGGTTAACCTGGGCTCGGTTACGGCTTTTGGAGCGACTATTCCTTGGGATAGGCAATTATACCTGACGATGCGTATCGGGGGTACGGGCGGGGCGGCTTCGTGGGATCCGGAAATGCTCAGTTCCGGTAACCGAATGACATTGACCGGCGTACCTTATGCCTTTAGGGCTGGGCAGCTAGCCAGTTTTAACGGCACCCAAACCGGTACTTTGAGTTTTGGAGCTGTTACCAACAGCCCAGTGCTTACCTTGCCCAACGAAACGGGGACGATTTGTTCCACAGGCTCCGTCTGCACCGGTTATGCTCCAAGTACCTTGGGCACCGGCTACATCCAGAATGGGACCAGTACACAAACTGCAAACTTTAATATCCAATCTGCCGCTTCCGGCAGCATAACTGCGGTTATAAGCGGCGCTAGCGGCCAGACAGTCAATATCCTTCAGGTAAATACATTTGGTGGGGCTCAACTGCTGGCGCTTAGCAATGACGGCAGCCTAACCATTCAACGGCAAACTGCTTTTGAGACAGCACTCTCAATTTTTCAGGCTGGTGATACGCAAAGTAGGACGTCTATCTATGGCTCAGGCGGTTTAGAGTTTGGCTCTGGTAGCGCAGCCCGAGATCTGAAGTTGCTTAGAAGTGGTGTTGGCACGTTGCAGGTAGCCGGGAATGGGGCAAATCCCACAACTCTGCAAGTCCGAGGTACAGCCAGCCAAAGCACAACTGATTTATTTCAAATTCAGACCTCAACACCAACAACAGTCTTTAGTGTGGGAGCGACTGGGGCGGTACTAAGCAAAAACTCAACTGACTCCACCACCGCCTTCCAGGTCCAAAATGCCGCCGGCGCCAATGTTGCGACAGTTGATTCAACTATTGGTAAGCTTACGATTGCACAAGTAAGTAATTATAGCGATGATTTTAACTCGGGTGGCCCAACAGCTGCCAGCCGCTGGGCACTGACTACACCAGATTCGTCTAGCTACACCGTAAACTCCGGCGTAGCGGGCAAATTGCGCATTACCGCTAACCCCAATACATCAGTCCACGAGTGTTGGGATACGGTTAGCAGTTGCCTACGCTTTATGCAAACGCCTCCCACGGGTGACTTTACGGCCGAGATCAAGCTTGACAGCTTGCCACCTAGCGGTATCGGTGTGGACACCTCAGAAGGTATTATCGTCTGGAAAGACACCAGCAACTTCATTAGATTTGAACTTCAGACCAGATCAAACGCCACTCCTACCTATCGGGTTGTTGCCCACAAAGTGATTGCAGGTGTGGGTACCTCAGTCCTAATTCCCAGCAACAACATTACCAGCCCATCCGCTCCCATATATGTACGGGTTAATCGTACTGGTAACGTCTGGACGCTGTATTACTCCACCGACGGCAGTAGCTTTACTAATACTGGTAACTTCACCCAGGCACTGGACGTCTCTACAGGCGGCTCAGGCATTGGCCCTTACATGGGAAACTCCAGTGGCACGGCCTTTACCAATGCCGACTACGATTACTTCCATCTTGATACAGCCAACAGCCAAGTGTTAAGCGCCCGTGGTTCGGCGGTATTCCAAAATATCTACGATTCCACCACCGCCTTTCAGATCCAAAATGCGGCTGGGGATACTCTCTTCACTTCTAACACAACCAATAACCGCATCAAGATCGGTAACGATACAGCTACCACCGGCGCAGATACCACAGCACTGGTGCTCGACACCTCTACCACTGCCAACGAACCGACTGGCACTAACGGCGCTATGTACTATAACACCAGCACCAACAAGTTCCGTTGCTATGAAAGTGGGGCATGGAGCAACTGTATTGGGGCCGGGGCAAACACGACGTTACAAAACAGCTACGACAACGACACCGACACTGGCGACACCATCATTGCCCTGACTGCCGCAGACGACTCGCTCATCTTCAGAAACCCAGCCGCTGCTGGCTCAGACAGCACCTACATCCTCACCCTCGACCAGCTTTCTACGGGAGCCAAAGGAGGCCTGAGCATCCAGAACGCCGGCACGGGCAACCTACTGCTAGTTACCGACACTACAGCCACAGCCAAAGACGTGCTAACCGTTGCCGACGGAGGAGCCACCACCTTCAGGAATCAGACCGATTCCACTACCGCTTTCCAAATTCAAAATGCCGCCGGAACAACTCTCCTCAGCGCTGACACCACCAATCTTGATCTAACAGTGGGCGGCAACTTGCTGGTTAGCAAGTCCTCTCAAACCAACCAAGAGTGGAACAAGATATCTGGCACCGCCGGTACGATTGGCGGCAACAACTCAGCCATCAACGCCATCCGCAGCAGTGTTGTCTACAATGGCTCGTTGTATGTTGGTACAGCCAAGACAAATCAGGCTGAAATATATCGCTACGATGGCAACAACGTTTGGACCAAAGTTTCTCAAACCACGGCTGGTACTATTGCCTCCGCTGGTACCGCTGCTATTGACGCTGTCTGGGCATTGACTGTTCACAACGGCTCATTGTATGCCGGTACTGAAGCCACTGAAACCACCGGTGATGCCGAAATCTACCGCTATGATGGCGGTACCACCTGGACCAGAGTCTCCTTTACTGCCGGTCAAATTGACGCTGGCGGTACAGACAACATCAATAGTGTCAACCGCCTAATTTCCTACGACGGCTCGCTTTACGCCGGCACAAACGAATCCGACGCGGCTGAAGTCTACCGCTATGAATCTGGTACCGATTGGACTAAGGTATCTGGCACCACAGGCACTATTAATGGCGGCACCGGCACCATTAATACGGTTGCCAGCATGACTATCCATAATGGCTCGCTTTACGTTGGTACTGCTGACCAAGTTGTCTTTGCTGAGATCTACCGCTATGAAAACAGCGTTGGCTCCTGGACTAAGATTAGTGCGGCTACGGCCGGCACCATCAAAACCGGCGGCACCACCGCCGTTAACGGCGTCTATGGTCTAACTTCCTACAATGGCTCTCTTTACGCTGGAACCACTAAGACTAACGATGCCGAAATTTACAGTTACAACAACAGCGTTGGCGACTGGACACTTGTTAGTGATACGACCAACGGCGCCATTGCTACTGGCGACACGGCTGCCATTGACGGACTTGGCGACTTAACGGTCTACAATGGCTCGCTCTACGGGATAACCTACACCACCACTGGCCAGGGTGAGGTCTACCGCTATAACAACGCTGCCGGGGCTTGGACAAAGGTCTCTCAAACTACGGCCGGCACCATTGCCAGTGGCG
>PFEG01000051.1:0-1076 GCA_002793885.1 Candidatus Saccharibacteria bacterium CG10_big_fil_rev_8_21_14_0_10_47_8 | reverse complement strand
ATCCCCTGACGTCCTTCTCTGGCTCGCTCTACGCCGGCACCGTCGAGTCCACCGCCGCTGAAGTCTACCGCTACAGCGACAACATACTTGAAGCTAGAAGCAGTGACACGCTAAGCACGTTCAATATTAGTCAAACCGGCTATGCTCTCTTCCAAAATGCTACCGATAGCACCACCGCCTTCCAGATCCAGAACGCTGGTGGGGACAGCCTGGTTCAAGTTGACAGCAGCAATGCCAATATCACCCTAAACGGCTTAAATAGCGGTGAGGTTCTAAGCTGGTCAACGACTACCGCTATGCCTACCGCTCTGGATATCCACTCCACAGTAGTGGCGAATGGCTACATGTATATAGTTGGCGGTAGAACTGCTGTTGGTACGTCGGTGGCTACCGTTTCTTACGCCAAGATCAATGCTGACGGCACTGTCGGCAGCTGGAGCTCAACGACCTCACTGCCGGAATCCCGAGACTCTCAATCCTCGGTAGTCGCCAATGGCTACGTCTACGTATTAGGAGGTCAAAGTGCCAGTACCTATAAGGATAGTGTCTACTACGCCAAACTGAACAGCGATGGCACCATAGGAACATGGAACACTACCACCGTGCTGCCCGAAGCTAGGCGTCTGCATAGCTCGGTAGTTGCCAATGGATATGTCTATTTTATTGGTGGCCGTAATTCAGGTGGCACGATTAAGGACACTACTTACTACGCCAAACTGAACGCCAACGGTACAATCGGTAGCTGGACGGCTACTTCTACCATGCCGGCTGCGAGAGACGCTTTCGGCATAGCCACCGGCAATGGCTATGTTTACGTAACCGGCGGCGAAGAAAACACTACTTTCAACAGTACGGATACTACCTACTACGCCAAACTGAACGCTGACGGCACTTTGGGTAGCTGGAGCTCAACCTCTACCATGCCGGCTGCCGTGGATTCGAGCTACTCTGTTGTTGCCAATGGCTATTTGTACAAACTGGCAGGTACAACAACGCCAGTCTACTACGCCGAACTGAATAGTGATGGCACTGTAGGGGCATGGAGTACCGCTGCCAATTCTCTACCCGATACCAGG
>PFEG01000007.1:9899-13527 GCA_002793885.1 Candidatus Saccharibacteria bacterium CG10_big_fil_rev_8_21_14_0_10_47_8 | reverse complement strand
CGGCCAAGGGATTGAGTTAAACACAAATAACCCGACGTTCAGCATTATTGTCAGCCTAAAGACATCGTAAATTGTGCTGCCATAGATAGGGTTTAAGCTATTGAACAGCAGAGCGGCTACTATTGCTATCAAGAGGTTGGTTAAAGGGCCAATCATTCCAACAATCGCCCCGCCAAATTCATGGTATCTCAATCTGTTAAAGTTAACCTGCACCGGTTTAGCGGCACCAAACAAGAACGGGCTGCCGCTAAGCAGCAGAAGAAGAGGCAAGGCTACGGTAAAAAACGGGTCGATATGTTTGATGGGGTTAAGCGAAACACGGCCCATCACTCTGGCGGTATCATCGCCCAGCCAGTCCGCGGTAAAAGCATGCATCATCTCGTGAATAGACATACTTACCAGTAGTACCGGCAATAATATAAACAGTGCCAGGCCAAGATCACTCATCCCAATTATTATAGCCTAAGTTCGTGGCTTATCTCTAAGCTAGAACTTGATACAAGCGGGTGACCGCTGGAGTTGGTTCAGCGTTACGATCCCACAATCTGCTAGCATAGGGCTGAATTTGACCACCGGAGATTGTATTACCAGCTCCGTACTTATCGGTAATTCCCCACATAACTACATCTGTGCAGTTTGGGGCTTTGATAGCTACTTCTACTACATCAGCAAACACGGACTCCAGCTCTGAGCTTCTTATATCAAGTTCTGAGATGCGTACTTTAACGCCAAGCTCATCTAAAGCTTGGAAGCGTTGACGTAGTTTATCTTTATCAATAGAGCGACCGTCAACAGTATCGCTTTGATCAATATGAGCCTGGAAACCAACACCAAGTTTATCGGCAGGAATACCAGCAGTGATCGCTCGTTTTACTAAAGCCAACATATCACTAAAGCGATCATCATCAGACTCCATACCATATTCGTTAATCCAGAGTCTGGCTTTGGCATTAGCTTTGTGAGCTGCTTTTAGGGCGATGATAGCGTGATCAGGGCCCATAGCTTCGTACCAGATGTTGCGGCGCATGCCATACTTGCCGGGTTCGGTGTCGTCGTAATCGGCTAGGAGCTCGTTAACTACATCCCAGTCCAATATGTCAGTAAACTCTGTCATGACTTTTTGGATATGGCTAACTAGCTCACCCTCCAACAGGTTGGGTTGGCGCTCAGCCATCTCATGCAGATAGGCTGGAAGCGCGCCGGCAAAATCAAAAGTATGGCCATGAATTTTAATGTCATGGGCTTTGGCTAGCGCCACAAAAGCTTTGGCTTCCTCAAAACAATAAATACCGGGCTGGGGATGTAGAAATTGCCATTTCATAGCATTTTCCGGAGTAAATATGCCAAAATTCCCGCCTAGAGCTAGTTCTGCATATCGCTGGTCAGCTGCTAGCGGAGCGGTTGATACAGCTGTACCAATTCTAAAGTCAGGACGTCTTTTGCGTGCAAGAGCGTCAAGTCCATTGGGGTCTTTCGACAGCTCAGCTAGAGATGAATCTACAGTTTCCAGTTTACCGCCGTTTATGGGAGTAGCAGTGAGCTTAGATAAAAGCCAGCCATTATCATCACGGCCAGAGTCCAGGCCAAACCATAACTCACCGCTATCAAAGGTACCGCGGGCGGGTACTCGACCAGCTTCTTCGCCGTCTAAACTAATAATTAGTTGATCCGCTGCTCGTTTGATAGTTAAGCGGGCACTCTTCTCACTAGAAGTGATCTGGAAATTATATCCGTCACCGTAATCTTGAGCGTCAATATCCATAACGCCGACCCACAGCGAATCTCCCTCTATAGCAATCCTTACCGATCCAGTTTCATATCTTAGTTCATCAAAAATGATTGGCGGCCTGCCGTACAAAGTTATAGCGGCCTCGCCGTCTATCTCATGCATGTCGACGCTTATCTCAAAATCGCCCTTAGTCTCAAGATGAGTGCCCAGTAAGTTGACAGGTGGATTATCAATATAGCTATTGTCATTTTCATTAGCTATCGCATAGCCAATGCTGGCAACCCTCAGGCCGCCTTGATCTGGTTTGACCCCTGGGGTGTTCCATGTACCGTGTCTTAATACGTCTATTTCTGGTGTTTTCATTTCTTCTGGTCTTTCATTCCTATGCTCGGATCCGCCGCTACAAGCCGCTAGGACAGCTGAGCCTAAAGAAAGTCCGCCAACCAATAGGCTACCACGTCTTAAAAATTCACGCCTACTGATATGATCGGCATCTGACGAAATGTGTAATCGTCTTCCTTCTCTTGACATAAGAGATGCATTCTATCATTATACTGTATTTTTTTCAAGAAGTGAGTTCTAGTAAAATCATTGATTTACAGATTGTTATCTGTTAAAGTCATAGATTGATTATGCAAAAGTGTGAAATAACCGGTAAAGGCAAGCAGTACGGCCACAACGTCAGCTTTTCTCAGCGCCATACCCGCAAGGTATGGAAGCCTAATTTGCAAACCAAAACTCTTACCGTAGATGGCCGCAAGGTCAAAATGAAAATCAGCACCCAAGCTATTCGGACCCTCAAGAAAAAAGGCCTCCTCTAGAAGCAACTAGGTCTATCTGGCCGCCCGCATATAAAGCTTGGCAAGTAGTGGCAGCTGGTTATCCCAAGCATGGGTAGCGCCATCTACCCTTACAGATGTGATTATACCTTTGCTATCAGTTTGTTGCAGTCGTTCAAGTATAGGTTCAATGGCTTCAGGGATTGAAACGGAGCTTTTTGAACCATAAGCTATAGTAATTTTATCAAGCCTATCTTCGTCTAAAAGCTGCTGCATACCAGATTCAAAGGACTCATGGGTCATCGCCTGGCTTATATTCCACGATCTTATAGCATTAGGCAAGAATCCTGCGACGATCGCCGGCGTTTTATCCCGGTAGGCACTTTGGGCTTTCACACCTGAGCGCTCTATAGCGCGACCCAGATCAGGTGCGGCCTTAGAAAAATCGTCGGCAAGCCCCAGCAATGTCCGTTTTTTTATTCCGGCCGGATCGCCTACCGAAAAACCCGATAAATCTAAGTAAGAAGATGTAGCTTCTTTGGCACCGGCTAAAGCCATGTCAGCGCCTTGTGAATAACCAAGTAACGCGACCTTACCAAACTCCGATACGCTGATAGCGTGCAACAACTCACTGGCGACGGGCCCCAGATTGCCAGATGAAACTATTTTGCGTTCCTCTCTTGTTAACTTAATCTTGCTGCCACCCATCGCTGGACTAGCGAGCATTATTACTGGCTTCAATTTTCCGGCCTCATCCCTAACACCACAGGTCTGAGCTACTTCACGGATGAATTCGCATCGAATTAACATATTCGGAGTAGCCGCATTAGCATAAGGGTTAAAGATTACTAAAGCCTCTCTGTTTGAGTACTCAGCTGGGTTTTGGCCTCTTAGGACGGCAAACTTTACGCCGTTCTCAGCGGTCCTAACTTGCTCTTGCAGCTCATGAAGCAGCGCCTCAGGATCCTTTTGGTTCATGTTATAACGGGCGTGCTCAATAGGCTCTTCCAGCGAATCGTCTATTCGCCAAACTTCGTTAGGTGTAAAAAAATTTTTGTTAACTACTTTTTCAGTTGAAGTCATACTTTTATAAGTATAACATATAAGTTATATAAAATCA
>PFEG01000007.1:0-9889 GCA_002793885.1 Candidatus Saccharibacteria bacterium CG10_big_fil_rev_8_21_14_0_10_47_8 | reverse complement strand
TTTTTGAGACCGTCTGCCAGCTCGGCCTGCGGCACCTCGTATTTAAGCCCTTTATCGGCATAATGCGTGGGGATTATAACTTTTGGTTCAATCTGTTTTATAAGTTTAAGCGCGCCTACGCCGTCCAAGGTGTAGCCGTTGCCGCCAATTGGAACCACCAATATATCTATCATGCCGATAGCTTCCAGCTGGTCCTCTGTTAAGTCAGGATAAACATGGCCAACAATAGCAACCCTTATATCGCCGGCAGTTATCGTAAACATCGTGGCGCTAGCCTTGCCTTCTTCATCCATATGGCTGCGTGCGGCAATACCATGGATAACGACGTCGGCTATTTCGTACTCGCCAGCCATATCCGCGGTAAACTGGGCCTCATGTGCCGGTATAAAGCCCACTGTACGCAAGGAAATATCGGTTGGTTTCGTGATAGATTTTAGACCCAAAGCGGCCAAGTTATCATCAACCACTATCTGGGTTTTTTTGGTTACGATTCGCAGGCAATTGGCGCCAAAATATTGTAGTTCCACTATATTATTATACCTTTACTGATTAATCGGGAGCGGTTGGCTATTAATAATAACCTGTTTTTTGGCGTCCAGCACGTTAGAAATAAAGCGGTCGTTAATTTGGACCCGGTAGTTAAGATCTTTGAGGGCCATCACCACGTAGCGCAACTCTTTATTCTCGGCTTTTTCCAGCTCGGATATGAAACGGGCTACTTTGGCCTGGTTAAGATCGCCAACCAGCAGCACGTCCACGCCGGCGCCTTCATCGCGGGTAAACTGCCCGGTAAGAATTGCCAGATCTACCCTGCCCGTGCCGCGGACAGCCTTTGCCAGTGGGTGTTCTGGGGCCACATCGGCTGCGGCTTTAGGCTTGGTGGTAGATTTGGACGTCGAGGCAGGTTTTTTAGCGGCAGCCGCACCGGAATTGCTTACTGCTCCACCAAAAATCATGGCCAACGGCTGATAATATTCATAATCCTGACTAACTTCATAGTAAAGCCGGTTATTGTTAGCCTCGGAACTAATGATGCCAATGCTTAGCAGATTTGATAGTTCACGGCGTACAGAATTAATCTGCTCATCTATCTTACGCGTAATTTCGCGCACATAAAAAGAACGGTTTGGATTAGCATAAAAAAGCTGCAGCAGTTTTACCCGTGTTTTTGACCCAAACAGTTGCTCAATCATCGCGGCTCCGATCACGCTCCGCCTTATGAGACACCACTTCGGGGTTTCTCATCGCGCTGGGCGCGGAATGAATCCGACGCTCGGGCTGCTCCTCCCGAGAAAACCCGCTACTCATTTCTTGGAGAACATGCTTTTTACTCACCATCTTAACTACATTGTATCAGATGGGTAATAAGTTTATAAATCAGGTGTTCAATAGTGTATTTTCGATGAACTTTTGGGCCTCTTGCGGCGTGCTGAACCAATTTATGTGTGGGTCGCGCCTAAACCAGGTTTTTTGCCGCCGCGCGTATTGCCAATCCGCTGTTTTGAACAGTTCTTTGGCCTGCTCTTGAGTAATCTCACCATCTATCAAACGCATAACCACTCTGTAAACAATGCCGGCTGTGTTAGTCACGGCCTTTCGGCCATATTTATTGATAAGCTGGCGCGTTTCCTCAACAATGCCCCGCTTAAACATAAACTCGGCACGGTCAGCGATATGGTCTTTTAAGATCTCATCCGACGGCATCAAACCAATTAATAAGACGTCTTGAGTGATATCGTGATTTCTGGAGCCCATTTTCCCTTCCCGCTCAATCATCCGCACCAGATGCCGCCGGTTCCTGACATTTTCGGGCATTCCATATCCGCTGTTTTTAATTTTGGCTTGTAGCTGCTCAGTGGTCAGTTCTTCCAGTTCGGCTCGCTTCGCAGTATCCATATCCTCCCCGAAAAAATCAAAATCATAAAGCACGCCATCTATATAAAGGCCGGTACCACCGACTAAAATCGGCAGTTTACCCCTGTTTTGGATGTCGGCAACGATTCCTACCGCATACTTTTTAAAAGCCGCTACTGTAAAACGCTGGCCTGGCTCACATAGATCCAGACCCCAATGCGGAATTGTCATTTGGTCTTCGCGGCCTGGTTTTGCGGTACCGATATCCATTCCTGTATAGACCGTGCGCGAATCGGCGCAGATAAGCTCGCCATTATATTTTTTTGCGGCCCATAGCGCTAAACCAGACTTACCACTAGCCGTTGGCCCAACAATCACTAACATTGAGACCCTATTTTTGCTTCCCTCTCCTCCACCTTTATTTCGACGATCGTCGAAATTAATCACGGAAGTTAAAGTGTTTCACTAATTGATTATGGTTATCTATTGAGCTCACTTTAGCAAAAATTATGTACTCATCAGGAATTTTGAAAAATTGTTTTATAAGCTCAATCTCCAGCCCGCAGGGATAAGGATGAACCCAAACGCTTTTTTGAAGCTGATGAAATCCCAGAAGCTTAAGCTTTGAGCTTAGCAAACTACGCGATTTGCGCCGACTCTCTGGTATATCAAAAGTTACTAAACGCCACTGTTTATCCCACCTTTTGGGTTTTTTTATCTTCAACTCTTCAAACCGAACTTTTTGCTCCCTGCGCCGCCCCTTCTCTGTTACGACTATATTAAGCACACCGTCCGACGATTTCTTGTATTCGATCAAATTTTTACGGTTCATATAACTTAGTGCCGTCTTGACCTTTAGTTTTCGGCCACGCTTGTCTAGAAATTTTAGGGCCTTATCACCAAGTTGGACAGCATTAGGAGCTACAATCACCGACCCGACCATCACGCTAAACACTAAATATTTAAGCAGCTCATTGACTATCCGTGATGTATTAAAATTTCTGCTCATTTGTTTTAGAATAGACGATCGTCAAAATTAATTCAAATTTTTACAGGGACTAGGGTGATTCTGATTAGTAACTCTTGACAGTTTGTCTATTGCTCCTTGGTCACTGCTCGTTAGAGCACCATAATAATTCGTCTATTTTAATCTTGTAATCTTCGTCCACCACAATACCTTCGGCTTCCAGGGCTTTTTTGTGCCCCTCAAAACTTCCAGGATAGCCGCGGGCCAAACCACCCGTTTTGTTTACCACTCTTTGCCACGGAAGATCTGCCGGCCCGGTATGGGCAATTTGCCCCATCTCCCAAGCCGCCCAAGCAGCACCAGCCATAGCAGCTACGCCGCCATAAGTCATAACTTTCCCCTTTGGTATCTGGCCTACTATTTCATAGACCCGTTTTTTAAACTCAGCGTCTATTCTTGGCATCCTGAGCTATTTTTTCCAAGAAATCATCTATCTTAAAACTTTCTGGCTCAAGTTTCGGTAAATCGCTGCGCACCCTAGGCGCTACTTGATTGTTTTCAAGCTCTTTAGTACCGACTACCACTGTATAAGGCACCTTCATAACTTCGGCGTCGCGGATTTTTTTGCCGACAGACTCATTAGAGTCGTCCAGTGTTGCCCGAACACCGAGTTCTTTAGCCTTCGCCACAACTTCCCTGGCCAGTTTTACCACCTCCTTTGTGTCATTCAAAGTAGCCACCCTAACCTGTTCTGGAGCCAACCAAACCGGAAACTTACCACCGGTGTGCTCGATATAAACTGCCAAGAACCTCTCTATCGAGCCCATAATGGCGCAGTGAATCATAACCGGCCGTTGGTTTTCATCTTGCGAATTGGTGTAGGTAAGGTCGAGCCCCTCCGGCTGCGCGAAATCCAACTGTATGGTAGCCACCTGCCACTCCCTGCCTAAAGAGTCGTTAGCCACAAAATCAAGCTTTGGCCCGTAAAACGCCGCATCACCAGTGCCGTCGGAGGCCTTGACCCCTTTCTTGTCGATGGCTTTTTGTAACTCTGCTTCGGCACGCTCCCACATCTCATTCGTTCCGGCATAAGCCTCCGGGGTGGCAGGATCACGCCTGGAAAACCTAAGTGATAAGTCAAAACCCAAGTTCTTATAAAATCTTTCGATTACGCTCCAGATATTTAGGACTTCCTGCAAGATGTCTTCTTCCCTGCAAAAAACATGGGCATCATCTTGGGTAAACGATCTAGCCCTCAGGAGTCCATTTAACTCCCCGGTCTGCTCGTCCCGGTAGTTCATGGTGGTTTCTCTGTATCTAATGGGCAGTTCCCGGTAGCTGCGAGGTCTGGAGGCGTAAATTTGAGTGTGATGCGGGCAATTCATTGGTTTCATGGCAAATTCATGCTTTTCCCTAGATACGATATGAAAAAGATCGTCACTAAACTTAGTCCAATGCCCGCTTTTTTTATAGAGGTCGCTTTTAGTTATATGAGGGATGGTTACGGCCTGAAATCCATATTCATCACGCATCTCTTGAACGAAGTTATCCAGCTCCTGCCTTAGTATCGTGCCTCTTGGAGTCCACAGGGGTAAACCCGCGCCTACAAGATCGGAAAACGTAAACAAATCAAGCTCCTGGCCGAGCCGCCGGTGGTCGTTATCCTCTAGTTTCACACCTTCTTTAGGGTCATCCATATCTGGCTTACATCATATCAGTTTGGCAGCTATCAAAAAAGTGGCCTGCTTGCCCCGTACTAAAACCCGAGCGAAATTATCTGTAAATCAGATTATGTAGCATCGAGCTTTTAGCGCGGGGTCGCAAAATAAAATTGGTTTGAGCGCTCTCGCATAGCCCGCTCAAACCAATCATTATGTGTGTTAACACATCGGCAAAACTCAACCTACGAAAAAGTATATACATACTAGCCTTAAATGGCTAGCCTTTTTTTGCTAGATTTTTTGGCAAAAATATTATTTAGTTTTATACCTTATATGGTACATTCCCGACGATACTGTCGGGACCCCGACTGAAACGTCGGGGTTGCCAAGTTATCTTGTATCGCGGTAGTATTAGCCTGTTGCGGGCACGTAGCTCAGTTGGCTAGAGCGCCACATTGACGTTGTGGATGTCGGGGGTTCAAATCCCTCCGTGCCCACCATAATAATTATTAGTTCTACTGTTTACTGTTTTACTACATAAATATATACTTCTTTCAAGCAATACTAGGGTTGCCATATTAGGTGTTCTTTAACAAATCCAGGCTAGGTTGATATTTATATAGGGTTGGAAGTAACAACCTGGTCTGGAAAAGCTAGACCTTCTACGAAAGTAGGTTGGAGTTATGCACTGCGATGATTGCATTATCTGGAGTGCGGATGTGCCTGACGAGGATGCTCTCAGGAGCTACCTCAAGGAGATGCCGCTTCTTCGGGTCATCAAGATCGATCGAGCCTTCGTCGAGAACAACGGCCTCCAAGTGGTCGACTGGCTGAGCCACAGTGGTCTTCGCGTTTTCGATGATGCCAAGATCGTCGAGATCCCCAGCAAAGTGGTGGAGATTGCCAGAGCCCACCTGGCACACAAGCCGTGGATGCTCAACTGCATGGCGGGTGTGGAATCCAGCGGCGTGATGACCCACAAGGATCCGATGAAGATCGACGCCCTCAAGCGATTCGCTGACCTCTGTCTGGAGGCCGGTACCAAGCCGTGCGCCGTTACGGTTCTGACCAGCAAGTCGGATCAGACGGTCAGCGGCGAGTTCAACGGACGAACCAGCATCGAGCAAGTCCTCTACTACGTGGAGCTGCTGCAGGCCGGCTTTACCGATGTGGTCTGCTCTCCGCTGGAACTGCGGGCGATTCGAGCCGACAGCCGATTCGATCAGCTGGGTCTCAACACGCCCGGGATCGTTATGAGCGGAGCCGACGCGAAGGACCAAGCTCGCACCATGACTCCTGGGGCAGCAATCCAGGCTGGTGCCACGCGTGTAGTCATCGGTCGGGCACTGACCAGCGGCGATCCCGGCGAGAACTACCGCTGTATCTCTGCGGAGATCGAAGCCGTCCTGTCGGCCTGATCGCAAGGAGATACCGAAGATGAATGTCCTTGATGAACTAGAAAGAGCGGGAGCAATCCTACTCGATCGTCACTTCGTCTACAAATCGGGAAAGCATGGATCCGGATACATCAACATGGATCCCCTGTTCTCCGACATCCTTCTACTAAGGGAACTCGGTAAGCTGCTGTACCTTCCCTTCTGGGGAGGGTACACGCAGGTACCCGAGACGATTGCCGCACCTGCAACTGGGGGCATCCTTCTGTCCGCCTTCACCGCCAATGAGGTCGCAGGCCATCGTCCACCAAGAGCGGTTTGGGCCGACAAGGATGGGGACGACTTTGCCTTCCAGCGAGCCGGCTTTGTCGAACACCTCCAAGGGAAACGGGTACTGGTGGTCGAGGATCTGTTGACCACTGGTGGCTCGGTCCAAAAGGTTTGTCGAGCAGCTGAGTCCCACGGTGCTAACATCATTGGTGTTAGCGCCGTCTGCAACCGCGGAGGTGTGACCGCCGAACAGCTGGGAGTACCTCGTCTGGAGTCGCTTACCGTAGTCGGCTTCGAGGCTGTAGAAGCAGACGACTGTCTTCTATGTCGAGTCAAAGCTCCAATCGTGAGGGACATTGGTCATGGCGCCAAGTTCATGGCCGCCCACCCCGACTACCCCGGCGGCTTCATTACCCTGCTGAGCTAGAAGAACGCCTTTAACCGAAGTCCATCGGCCAAACGGACAAAAGTCCTGGAATGTTTCCAGGCCGGCGGAGCACAAGTTCCGCCGTTTTTTCATTTTAGCCCTTAACTACCTGGGTGTTGAAAAAAGCACTTCGACGCCAAATCATGGCATTGGCAATCTGTTATAAAGCTTATGTAAAGTCCACATATAGGCAGTCTTCGTATTGACTTAGTGTTGTAATTATGTTAACATAAGCACGTTAATTGTGAGGTCGCTTAGTGAGTGCCAAAAGAGGTAACTCGCTGGAGCAGTTTAAGCTCTTCTATGAAGAGATTGCTTCCGGCAAGTCCTTGCCAAGTCGAATCCGTAGGGTTCGCCAGGCATCAGCTAACAGCTAAACACCGTTAGTGCGAATATCCACCCCTGTTACAGCGGGTGGATATTTGTATCCACACCTATTCACCCATTTATGCACTGGCTTTTTTAATAGCATAATGTCAATATATTGACATGGTTTGTATATATTGCGGCAGCGAAACCAAGGTTGGCAACAGCCGGTGGCAGAAGCGTAACAACCAGGTATGGCGTCGCCGGCAATGCAAGAAGTGTAAGGCGGTGTTTACCACCCACGAAGCGGTGGACTTATCTAGCACCCTACTGGTACAAGTAAATGGCTCTCCTAGGCCCTTTGTAAGCGATATTTTATTCACAGAGATACTTTTAGCCATGCAGGACCGAAAAGACTGCTATTTAGCCGCTCGGGAGGCCACGGCCACAATCGTTAGCAAACTCTTAAAGTTACCGGGTAAACCCCTGTTTTCTACCACCCAAATAAGCCTGATAAGCGCCGACGTGCTTAAAAAGCTGGATAAACGGGCATACCTACGCTTCACCGCCGAACACCCCAGCCTCCAGAGATAAGGTTCTGGAGGATTTGCCATTTGGTATTGACCATTTAGCATTAGTTTTTCATTTCTCAATTAATAGATATTAGCCTGCGTTTTTGGTAAATGTAAATTTGGGAAATTAATGTAAAATGTGAACTGTAAAATGTGAATTTAGGCTGTTAAAAAGCTACCTTTTAACAGCCTTCTCTGTTACATCAAATTTACCCAGATACCAACCAAACATCAGCCTGGTTTGGGAGTTAATGGCCGCGAAAGAGCTAAAAACAATACTGGTAAATGGCAAATAAACCCACTGGATTATCATCCAGATTGTCCGACGGCGCCTGTAGCGCTCTGGTTTTGGCGGCAACGACCGCATACTTAAGTAAAGGGTTATAAGGATGCCGAACATAGCGATGGTCTGCAACTTGCTGGCTACCTGGGGTAGTTGGTTAGCCACGTAGCTCTGAGGGTTTAAGAAGAAAGGTACCAAAGCCGCCAAAAGTAGTATGAGAGGTGAGGTTGACCAGCTGATATGCCCTTCCAATAAGCGAAAAAACTTAGAAATAACTTTATAGCGCGGGATCTTATTAGGTTTCATAAAGCCGGTATAAGCCACGTAGGCAATGTCGCTGGCGCCCCAAGCCCAGCGGCGAATCTGTATAAATTGGGTTTTTAAGGTTTTGCGATAGCTGCTAGCCAATACGGCGTCTTGGTAAATCGGTAAATATATCGGATAAACATCGTGCTTGCTGTCGTAACGGAAATAAGTCCGCCAATACTGGTGGCCGTCTTCAACTACGGTTCGGACGCTCCAGAAATCTGTATCTATCAGCGCTGCCATCGGTTGGGCGTGAGCCGAAAAGTTGCGCAACATATGTTGGCGCAAACTTTGTATTACCATCCAAAAGGAGTTACCGGTAGCAATCACTCGCATTGGCGCTGGCGCGTCCCAGATATTATTGGTAAACATTGGGATCGGCTGATAAGAGGCATACTTGGGCTCTTCCGTTGAGCAGTACGTATAGGTCAGCGCTGCTAGATACTGTTTATCAGGCCGATTATCGGAATCCAGGGTGGTAACCAGCACGTGCATCGGGTCAATTTTTTGCTCCTCCAGATATTTTTGGAGCTTACGCGCGGCGTAGGTTATATTGCCACCCTTACCTCTTACTTCATTGGGGGTGAGGGGATGTTTAACAACCATGGTGTGTTTGAATTTTTTGCCGTACTTACTCGCCAGCTCAAGCATGGCCGGCTCTGCCTGAGCCCCGTCCCTCTCTTCATAAGCCAACACCAAAATGACCTTGCCCATGTCGTACTTAGAATTAATAACGGCTTGGACGGTCGGTTCTATAATGTCCTGGGATTCGTTGTAGGCAGCAATAAACACCGCATGATAGACCTGGCTGGGTTTGATCCGGGCGTGATGGTCCATGTTCTTGGCTACCCTGGCTAGATTTTGGCTATGCCATTTGGGCGCACTGGCCATTTCCACACGGAGGTTTTCCAGATCGCGGTTCAGCTCTTTCCACGGCATGCTCTGATGGTGTTTGATCATCCTCCAGCCCTGCAGCGATCTGACATTCAGGCCGATAGCCCGCACAAACCATAAAAGCAGATAGGCAATTATAAAATAGGCAGCCAGTTTGGAACTTATAAGACCCAAAATCACCGGCGAACTTAGGATTATCCAGGTTAGCGCACCCGGCAAAATTTCGAAAAATCGATAGCGATAGTCGCGTTCGCCAGGCTGAGGGATCTCTATGCTTCGCATAGATACATTTTACAGTTCACATTTAACATTTCACATTTATTTTTCATTTGGCATTTATCATTGCAGCGACGTCTGTTAAATGTAACCTGGTAAATTAATGGAAAACGAAAAATGGTAATTGGTAAATTTTGAGCTGGTTATTGGAGTGATATTAAGGCGTAGCTGACAATAGTGGCCATAATCAACAAAAAAACCGACGAGCCCAAAATAAAAATGGTGATCGAGCGGCGTACGCCATAAACCTTCGCGCCCAAAATAACCGCACTGGTAGCGGTTACCACCATGAAAGCAGCAAAACTGTAAATATCAACCGGTTTGCCACTCTGGTAGCTGCTGCCGGATATATTAGGCCGATAGGCAACGATTGTGGTCGGGTTTTTAGATAAGTCAAAACGCAGTAGTACAAGGCTGACCCCAACAACTAACAGTACCGCCAGTACCGTTACCAGAGCCAGAACTAATCTATCATGCAGAAATTTCTTGGGTACATCCATAAAATTTAATTCTTAAATTTTAGTCGCTAGTCCCAAGTCGCCAGTCGTTAGTCATTAAATAGTATTTTACAACTTTAAGCGCGGTCTCCCAAACCTTGAGGGGCTCATTAAACTAAAATGGAACAACCCGTAGAATTAGGTTTGTAAAAACCAACTAATTCAAGAGGAGCTGTTCCATG
>PFEG01000008.1:5184-15844 GCA_002793885.1 Candidatus Saccharibacteria bacterium CG10_big_fil_rev_8_21_14_0_10_47_8 | reverse complement strand
TTTATCTCAATATCTTTTAAAACACCTTCCATGATCCTGCCTGCTAAAGCGTTCCACCTTGAATGCGCTGCACCCCCTATATCTAAAACACGACCCTTAACACCCGCCCTATCTTCAAGCAGCTGACCGACACCGTCAATTCTGTCCTTAGGACCAGATAAAACACCTTGGTCGTCGGTGTTTATAACCGCCACATCAACGTCAAATTCTTTCGCCAGAGCCTGACGCTCTTGTTCAGTTAGACCATTTATCACAATCATTGCCCCACCACCGTTTATTTGAGCGTTTGCTTGATCCATTGCATTCTGTCTTTCGTGAATAATTTCTATTCCTTTTCTGAGACCGAAAGCTCCAGCCGCAAAAAGCGCTGAGTACTCACCCATGCTATGTCCCGTAACAGCCTTGGGGAGCCTTCCTTTTTTATAAAGAACAGCTACTGCTGCGGCGGAAAGTACAAATATTGCTAACTGAGAGTGTCTATCAAGCAACTCTTTTGGCCCGTCTCTGCAAATCTCACTTATTCTCCGGCCTGTTAGCCGCAAGGTCTCTTCATCGGCCTCGTCAAAAACGTCTCTGGCTTCTGGGTGTTCCTCGAGTAATTCAGCGCCCATCCCTACTTCTTGAGTCCCTTGCCCCTGGAAACCAAAAACATCTGATTCACGTATTACCATTTAGCAGTAAGTATACTACTTACTAGTTTTAGCAATAATCTCTTGGGCGACGTTGCCCGGTACATCGGCGTAGTGGTCTAGCTCCATGGAGCTACTGGCCCGGCCTTGGGTCATGCTGCGAAGGTTGGTGGTGTAGCCAAACATCTCGCCAAGCGGCACGAAGGCGGTTATTTGTTTGATATTATTTGCCAGGTCGTCAATGCTTTCCACGCGGCCGCGTTTACTATTAAGATCCCCGATTACGTCTCCCATAGAGGCCTCGGGTGTTACGACTACGACTTTCATTATGGGTTCCAGTAAAACCGGAGCGGCTTTTTTAACGCCGTCTTGAAGAGCAATAGAACCGGCAATCTTAAAGGCCATTTCTGAAGAGTCAACGTCGTGGTAGCTGCCGTCATAAAGCACGACCTTAACGTCTACTACCGGATATCCGGCGATAACACCGTTGTTCATGGCTTCTTCGATACCGGACTTTACGGCGGGAATATATTCGCTGGGAACCGATCCGCCCTTGATGCTGTTGATAAATTCAAAGCCTTTGCCGGCCTCGTTTTGGCTCAGCCGGATCCAAACATGGCCGTATTGGCCGCGGCCGCCGCTTTGGCGGATAAATTTACCTTCGGACTCAACGCCATCTTTTCTAATGGTCTCGCGGTAAGCGACCTGGGGCTGGCCAACGTTGGCCTCCACGGTAAACTCGCGCTTCATACGGTCTACGATAATTTCTAGGTGCAGTTCGCCCATACCCGAAATAATCGTTTGCCCGGTTTCGTGGTCGGCTTTGATACGAAAAGTTGGATCTTCCTCGGCTAGCCGCTGCAAGGCGATGCCCATCTTTTCTTGGTCGGCTTTGGTTTTTGGCTCAATGGCGATGCTGACCGGCGGTTCCGGGAAGGTAATACTCTCTAATATTATCGGGTTGCCCGCGTCGCACAGAGTATGTCCGGTGGTGGTGCCTTTTAGTCCAACAATGGCCGCAATGTCACCAGCCTCTACCTCAGTTACGTCTTCTCGCTTATCAGCATGCATTCTAACAATCCGGCCGACGCGCTCTTTTTCGCCCGTTGAGCTGTTTAGGATATAACTACCGGCCAAAACCTTACCGGAATACACCCTAAAAAATGCCAGTTTGCCCACGAATGGATCGGTAGCTATTTTGAAAGCCAAGGCCACGAATGGCTCTGTACCAGCTGGCTTGCGCTCGACTTCATCGCCGGTCTTGGGGTTTACGCCCCATGTGCTGCCCCTGTCCAGCGGGCTTGGAAGGAAATCGTTAACGGCATCTAGCAGTTTTTCTACTATCACTCCTCGGCCATCACCACCGGAAACTACGAAGAATTTGCCAGAAAGCACGGCACTACGGACAGCCTGCCTGATTTCGTCCTCGGACAAGCCCGCTTCGCCAACCTCGAAGTATTTCTCCATGACTGTTTCATCTTCGGCCACGGCATTTTCTACCAATAGCGAGCGATATTTTTTGGCCTGGTCTATCATATCGGCCGGTACTTCACCCTCAACTAGCTCTTTATCAGTAAAGTCTTTGTACGTGTAGCTCTTCATTTTTATAAGGTCTACTATGCCGCTGACACCCTGTTCGAAACCGATGGGCAGATGGATTGGGAAGGCGTGTTTACTTAATCTGACGTGAATGCTTTCCAGGCTCTTGTAAAAGTCGCCGCCGGTCTGGTTGATTTTGTTGATGAAACAGATGCGTGGCACACCGTATTTGTCGGCCTGGCGCCAAACAGTTTCACTCTGGCTCTCGACGCCCATTTTACCATCAAAAACAACCACGGCGCCGTCTAGCACGCGAAGTGAGCGCTCGACCTCGACCGTAAAGTCGATGTGGCCGGGCGTATCGATGATGTTGATTTTGTGGTCTTTCCAGAAACAGGTAACCGCCGCAGCCGTAATGGTAATTCCTCGTTCTTTTTCCTGGGCCATCCAGTCGGTAGTGGTTTCGCCCTCGTGGACAGCGCCGATTTTGTGCTTTAAACCGGTACGGTAAAGAATCCCCTCAGTAGTAGTGGTTTTACCGGCGTCAATATGAGCGATAATGCCAATATTGCGCACTTTCTCTAATTCGTATTTTTTCTCAGCCATAACTTCATACTATGAACCTCTCCTTGGGTCCAAACCAATCTCTGTGATTTTTGTTCCATTCTCAAGAATTTCCTCCTGTTTTGAACCAGGACTATTTGGTAGTAGCTGCTCACCCTTGCGTATCAGACGCAAGACAAACTCGCCTTTGGCGCGGGGAAATGTTCTATCTACTATATCAGCTGCCTGCTCATGCCGGTTTCGTTCTCCATGAAATTCAACTTTTTTTCTTCCTATTGGAACGTCTCTGCCATAGTAATCTTCTGGATAGTAGGCCGTGAGCTCGTACTGACATATGGAGGTCCCCATCATTTTAGCTCCTGGCGAAGTGGGCCCATTCGACAAGCTCAGGGCGCACTTCATTATTTATTTCGCAGTCTATAATTTCTATAAAAATCATCTTAAATTCTTAGTCAATAGCTTATGTGCGAGCAAAATGTGCGAAGGCGCGGTTGGCTTCGGCCATTTTGTGAACATCTTCTTTTTTCTTAACGGCCGCGCCGGTATTGTTATAGGCATCCACTAGTTCTAGCGCGATGCGGTCTTTCATACTCATGCCTTTGCGGTCACGGGCGGCAGCTACAAACCACATGGTATTCAGGTGCTGCTGGCGCTGGCTCTTAACCTCAAACGGAATCTGATAGTTAGCACCGCCGACCCGGCGGGAACGGGTTTCTAGATGAGGCTGGATGTTTTTCATGGCTTGCTCAAAAACTTCCAGCGGATTATCTATCTTAAGTTTTTTGGCGGCCTTTTCCATGCCTCCATATACAAGCCGTTCGGCCATCTGTTTTTTGCCGTCACGCATTACGCGGTTAATCAACTTCGAGACAGCCGTATTGTTATATAGACGGTCTGGCGGTGCGCTTCGAACCAGTGATTTGGTAGTTTTACGTGGCATTACACAGCTCTTCTCTCAGCGGCAACACGTACAAGGGCTGACACAAGAATACAAGCTCCGTTGTTTGCAAAATCACAATTTTCCACAATCTCTTCTGCTCTTATTGGATAAAAGGGCTGTCCTTCATCTAAGCCAACTTTTGTGGCCTCACACGCAGCCTGACAATTAGGATTTTGTTCGCAAATCAATGCGCAAGTTCTTAAATCTACCCCTGGAATGCTACTTTCAATACCCATTATTTACCGCCTTTTTTAGCGCCGTATTTGGAACGGCCTTGTTTACGATTCTGAACGCCTTGAAGATCCAGGCTGCCGCGGACAATATGATAACGCACACCCGGAAGATCCTTAACGCGCCCGCCCCGTACCAGTACTACGGCGTGTTCCTGTAAGTTATGCCCCTCACCACCAATATAAGCCCAGACTTCGTGGCCGTTGGTTAAACGTACACGGGCAACTTTACGCAACGCCGAGTTAGGCTTTTTAGGAGTCTTAGTAGTTACTCTTACGCATACACCACGCTTAAAAGGCGACGGTTTTTCATAGCTTTTAGTCTTAAGATTGTTGGTAACACGCTGCAAAGCCGGCGATTTGGTCTTGCCGACGGCGCTTTTTCTGGGTTTTCTTACCAATTGGTTAATTGTGGGCACTAAAAATTCTCCTTTAGAATTTTTAAGGTTACAGTGAACAGGTTGTAGGTTACAGTATTTTTTTTCTGTAACCTGTCACCCGTAACCTGTAACCTTTTGGATGATTTTAGCACTTTTACTCCTTACCTGCAACTTCGGCTTTGGCGGGCTGTTTCTCTTTTATCGAACGCGCGCCGGTGCCAACCGGGATGCGCCGTCCCAAAATAACGTTTTCTTTAAGACCGTAAAGCTTATCAACTTTTCCACTGGTAGCTGCCGCAATAAGTACTCTGGTAGTGTCCTGGAAAGAAGCGGCCGACAAGAACGAGTCGGTGCTGAGTGACGCCTTAGTGATACCTAGCAGTAGTTGGCTATATTTAACCAGTTGTTTGCCTCTGTTGGCCAGCTGCTCATTAGCCTCCACCACTGCCAGTTTACTGGCAATATCGCCGGTTATGAACTTGCTGTCGCCGGATTCTTCAACCTGCACGCGGCTGAACATCTGGCGAACAATTACCTCTAAGTGCTTATCGGCAATGGTTTGTCCCTGGCTGGCAAAGATGTGAAGGATCTCATTCATGATGTAGCGCTGGGTGGGCTCGATTCCAGACAAGCGCATCAGTTCATGGAGATTGATTGAACCGTTGGTTAGGCGCTGGCCGGCCTCAACAACATCGCCGTCTTTGACTAGCAGTTGCTTAAAGCTTGGTATTTCGTAGCGCACCACGCTTTTAGCTGTTGGGGTGATAGTAACAGACGTCTCGGTAACACGAACTTTGCCGGCCATAGCGGCAGTCATGGGTTCACTGCCATCTTCGTGAGCGGCAACGGTATCGCCAATAGCTACTTCATTGCCATCTTCAACTTGGGCTTGACGGCCAGCCAGTGGTAGCTTAAGGGGTTTTTGTTCTTTAGCGGTAACCTGTACGATGTATTGATCGCCTTCTTCCCAAACGTTGGCTTGTCCGCTGATATCTGTTAGATACGCTTGGCCCTTAGGAGTTCGAACTTCCAGGAGCTCTTCTACGCGAGTAAGACCCTGGGTAACATCATCTCTGGCCGTAATAGCACCAGCACGGTGCTTGGAGTCAAGCGACAACTGTGTGCCCGGCTCACCGATTGACTGGGCTGCAATCACACCTATTGGAAAATCCCGGGCAACCAGTATGCCGGTGGCTAAATCAACACCGTAGGATTGTGGGCTCACACCTCTTACGTTCGTGCAGCTTAAAGCGCTCATAATGCGCAGGCTTTGAATTTTTTCATCTTCATCGATGGCTTTGGCGATCTCACGGGTTATTGGTTGGCCGCCCTTGACGTATTTGCCGACTTTTTCGGCCGCAAAGCGGCCTTCTAACCTGCCGGCAAAGCTCACACCGACTACTTCTGAGTCGCTGCGATACATTGGGAACCCGGGGTCGACCGCATCGCTCACAACTGTAAATACGTCCTGAGCTACGTCTACCAGGCGGCGGGTCAGATAGCCTGAATCAGCAGTCCTAAGCGCAATGTCAATCAATGACTTTCTGGTGCCGCGGGTTGCCGTAAAATATTCCAGTGGTGTAAGGCCGTACTTGTAGTTACTGCGAACCGGCAGCTCTATGGCCCTACCGGTAGCGTCGGCTCGAATGCCGATCATGCCCACAGAATCTTTCATCTGGGAGATATTACCGCGGGCGCCAGAGTTAACAGCGATAGACATGGTGTTTTCTTCGGTTACGAATTGGCTGGCTAGGGCAGCCTCCACCTTACCGTCCACATCAGTCCAAGCTTCGACGGTTAGACGATAACGCTCGTCGTCCGTAATAAATCCGGCTTCATACTGCTGACTGATTTCGGTAGCCTGCTTCTCGCCCTCTGCGACCAAGCCGCCAAGTACCTTAAGGTCGGAAAAATCAGTCATACCCACGGAAAGTCCAGAGCTGGTGGCAAAACGAAAACCAAGATCTTTAAGTTCATCGGCGAGTTTCGCCGTAACATCCTGTCCATAACGTTCATGGGTTAGCGCCATCACGGTTGCCAATTTTTTCTTGGTCATAGCTTCATTTTGGAACGGAAAATCCTCGGGCAGAATTTCGTTGAACAACAACCGGCCAACGGTGGTATTACGTAGTTCACCGCGGAACGGTACCTCTACTTTGGTCTGTAAAATAACCTTTCCGGCATCATAGGCCAGAATTATCTCATCTATGCTACTGAATGAGCGGGGCTTGACCTTGGCGGTTCTGGACTTTTCATAGGTCAGATAGTAACAACCCAACACGATGTCCTGTTCAACGTGCAAAATCGGTGAGCCATCAGCCGGCTTTAGAAGATTTTTGTTTGATGCCATGATATCGCGAGCCTCAGTCTGAGCGGCCTCAGATAATGGTAAATGGACGGCCATTTGGTCGCCATCAAAGTCCGCGCCAAAGCCCCTGCAAACCAGTGGGTGAAGCTGGATGGCTTTACCCTCAATGAGTACTGGCTGAAAGGCCTGAATACTCAAACGGTGCAAGCTTGGGGCACGGTTAAGCAGTACATATTTACCATCGATAACCTCATCCAGTGCATCCCAGACAGCGGTTTCACCGGTCTCAATCATACGGGTTGCACTACGAATATTATGGGCCAACTCCAAGTCTATCAACCGGCCGATTACAAACGGTTTGAATAACTCGAGGGCCATAGTCTTCGGCAAGCCACATTGGTGCAATTTAAGATCCGGACCAGAAACGATTACCGACCGGCCGGAATAATCCACCCGTTTGCCGAGTAGGTTCTGGCGAAAGCGGCCCTGCTTACCCTTGAGTGTGTCGCTTAAGCTCTTTAAACGCCGGCGCTGGCCAGTAGCAGCTACGGCACGGCCGGAACGGGCACTGTTGTTATCTATTAAAGCGTCAACCGCTTCCTGAAGCATGCGTTGCTCGTTGCGACGGATAACTTCCGGCGCGTTAAGATCCATCAGCTTCTTTAAGCGGTTATTGCGGTTAATAACCCGGCGGTACAGGTCATTAAGATCTGAGGTTGCAAACCGGCCGCCAGTCAACTGGACCATAGGCCGCAGGTCCGGTGGGATAACCGGCAAAACCGTAATACACAAACTAGAGGGTTTGATGCCAGCCCGTTGCATACTTTCAATCAGCCGCAAGCGTTTCATAATCTTCTTTTTGCGTTGGCCTTTGGCTTCTTCGGCTTCTTTGCCTAAGTCTTTGACTAATTTACTCAGTTCAACGGCTTCCAGAAGCTCTTTGAGAGCGGTACCGCCCATGCCTACTTTAATCAAAGCCTGCAGCTCATCGGGCAGATTGCGATAGTCCGTTTCAGATAGCAGGCGCATTTTTTCTAAACTGGCCACCTGAACCTTGAATAGCTCCATGTCTTCGGCCAGCTCTTCCAGCTCTTTGGTTTGTGATTCGGCCAGCGCTTTGACATTGGCGTCTTTTGCGGCAGCTTCTTTTTCGTAGCGGGCCTTGGTAGCCGCCTCTGCGGCGGCAACCTCGGCTTCACGGTCAGCTTGGATCTTGTCACGCTGAGCAGTTTCAACACTTTGGACAACATAGCTGGCAAAGTACGCTACTCTTTCTAGGCTTTTTACGGTCATTCCCAGCAACAGGCCAATGGCGCTGGGCGTACCCCGTAAAAACCATATATGGGCTACCGGAGCCGCCAGCGACACGTGTCCCATGCGTTCGCGACGGACGATGCTTCTAGTTACCAGCTCACCATTCTTATCAACGGCCGCCTCGCGAGAACGGACGCCTTTATACTTGGCGTCGTGAGGGTTGATGTCCTTTACCGGCCCAAAAATCCGCTCGCAGAATAATCCATCACGTTCTGGTTTTTGGGTACGATAGTTGATAGTCTCAGGCTTGGTAACTTCGCCGTTGCTCCACTCAGCAATATCTTCTGGGCTGGCGATGGCCAGCCGTACAGCATCAAAATCAGCAATATTAGTTCCGTGGTTATAGTGTCGCATTTAAGCTGCCTCCTCCATTAGTTCAGTGCCCGTTTCCGGTTGTGAAACCTCCGTCAAGCCTTCTTCGTTTAAAACAATACTGTCTTCTGCATCTTCAACTTCCATGGCGCTAAAGTCTTCGGCCACAGCTGCTTCGGTAACATCAGTGTTATCAATAACCGTCTGGCCCGGCTGCAGTGACGGAGTATGCTTAGCCTCGTCTTTGATGTTTTGAGCCAACACTGTTTCGGCGTCAACCACTTTGTTGTTAGCCAACAGATCAACTTTGAGGCCCAAGCCTTGGAGCTCCTTAACGAGCACATTAAAGCTTTCAGGTACTTTTGGACCTTGGATTTCAGTACCTTTAATGATGCTTTCGTAGGCTTTGGCGCGTCCGTATACATCGTCGGACTTGATGGTTAGCATCTCCTGAAGAGTGTTGCTAGCACCATACGCCTCAAGTGCCCAAACCTCCATTTCGCCAAAGCGTTGACCGCCGTTTTGGGCCTTACCGCCTAGCGGCTGCTGAGTAACCATCGTGTATGGACCAGTCGAGCGGGCGTGAATTTTGTCGCTAACCATGTGGTCGAGCTTAATGATGTACATATTTCCAACAGTTGTGCGCTCGGCAAACGCTTCACCGGTACGGCCGTCGTAAAGCTGTTGCTTACCGTCGTCGGGCAGGCCAACTTGCTTTAGTAAATCTTTTATCTTTTCAATAGGCACACCGTTAAAGGCCGGGCTGGCAACTTTAATGCCAAGGGCTTCGGCTGCCATACCCAAGTGTGTTTCGAATAGCTGGCCAATGTTCATGCGCGAAGGCACGCCAAGAGGGTTCAAGATTACGTCGACAGCAATTCCCTCTTTGTTAAATGGCATATCCTCAATTGGCAAGATACGGGCAATAACGCCTTTGTTACCGTGGCGGCCGCCGAGCTTATCGCCAACGTCAATTTTACGCATCTGGGCTACAAACACCTGAATTTGCATAATTACGCCGGCCTTGAGCTCGTGCCCATTAGCTCGTGAAAACACTTTTACACCAACCACCTTACCGTGGCGGCCGGTACTCATACGCTGTGAAGTATCACGGACTTCTTTAGCCTTTTCGCCAAAGATAGCTCGCAGTAAACGTTCCTCGCTACTAAGTTCCTGTTCGCCCTTTGGTGTAATTTTACCCACCAAGATATCGCCAGGGTGAACCTCGGCGCCGATACGTACAATTCCATCCTCATCCAAATGTCTCAGAGCTTCTTCGCTAACGTTTGGGATGTCACGGGTAACAATCTCTGGGCCCAGCTTGGTCTCACGCACTTCGGTCATGTAATCAACAATGTGAATACTGGTCAAGGTGTCGTCTTCTACTAATCTACGGCTAAGGATGATAGCATCCTCAAAGTTGTAGCCACCCCATGGCATAAAGGCCGTCAACAGGTCTTTGCCGAGGGCCAATTCACCGCCGGCGATACTCATACCTTCAATTAATGGATCACCTTTTTTAACCTTGTTACCACTTTCTGCGACTACGGTTTGGTTGATACAACTGCCATCATTGCTACGGGCAAAATGGACCGGCAAGTAAGAAACACTCTTGCCGTCTTTGTACTTTACGGTCACTTCGTCGGCTGTTGCTTTGGTTACTTCGCCATCAGCCGCAGCAAGTACCAATTGGCCGGAGTTTTCGGCTACTACCGATTCAAAACCGGTGCCAACAATCGGGCTTTCGGGTTTTATAAGTGGTACGGCCTGGCGCTGCTGGTTACTGCCCATCAGAGAACGGAGTACGTAGTTCTTTTCAATAAAAGGTACCAAGCTGGCACTGGAACCGATAGTCTGATTACGACTGGCATCCATATGGTCAACTTCGTCGGCATCAACATCGCCGGGCGCCAGGTGGTACCGGGCACTGACACGTTGTTCTTTAAAGTAGCCTTTGTCGTCTACTTCGTTACCGGCGCCGGCCACGACAGCCAATTCTTCTTGGGCAGCATCCAAGTATACAATCTTATCAGTAACTTTAGCCTTAACCGGCCAGGTTGCCCGGCCGGAAACCGCGGCTAGTTTTTTAGCGGCAGCCTCGGTGATTACGGCGCCTTTTTTAACGATAACCGTGCCTTTTTCATTTTCAAAGTCAACAGCTGCGATATGGCCGGCGGCGTCCTTGGAGATAACGGCGTTAATGACCTTGCGGTAAGGGGTCTCCATGAAACCATACTCATTGATGCGCGAGTGGCTGGCGAGGTTCAGTACCAAGCCGATGTTGGCTCCTTCCGGCGTTTCTACCGAACAGATACGCCCATAGTGGGTCGCATGGGCGTCACGAACTTCAAAACCGGCGCGTTCGCGCGACAAACCGCCGGGGCCCATTGAACTCAAGCGGCGTTTGTGAGCCAGCTCAGAGAGCGGATTTGTTTGATCCATAA
>PFEG01000008.1:0-5152 GCA_002793885.1 Candidatus Saccharibacteria bacterium CG10_big_fil_rev_8_21_14_0_10_47_8 | reverse complement strand
ATGCGGTCTTTGGCGTTACGCTCCATGCGCAGAAGGCCGATGCGAAACTGGCGTTGCACCAGCTCGCCGACCAACTTAACGCGGCGGTTGGCCAGAGAGTCAATCTCGTCAGGCGGATCTTGGGTGACATTTAAACGGATAACCTCGGCGATGATGGCCAGCAGGTCATCAATGCGCATTACACGGTTTTCGATAGTGTTGGGCACATTCAGGTCTAAGCGCTTGTTAATCTTGTAGCGTCCGACGCGGCCAAAATCAAAACGTTTGAAGTTGTAAAACATGTTTTCAATCAAGCTTCTAGCATTATCTACGGTAGCTAGATCACCAGGACGCAAGCGCCGGTAAACCTCAATCAACGCCTCGTTGCTGCCGCGTGACGGATCTTTTTCGAAAGTTGCGTCAATATAGCTGGCCGGACCCTGGTCAACGTGTTTAAAGGCCTCGCGAATCTGTTGCTCGGGCAAGCCAAGAGCCCTAAGCAAAGTAGTAACGGCAATTTTGCGTTTGCGGTCAATTTTTACATATAACGCCCCGTTGGCTGCCGTTTCGAACTCCAGCCAAGCACCGCGCACAGGGATGACCTTGGCCCCATATATACTCGCATTACCGCGTTGCTCGGCAGTAAAGAATACGCCACTGCTACGGATCAGCTGGCTAACCACTACCCGCTCGGAGCCGTTAATTACAAACGTACCCCGGCTTGTCATCCAGGGGTAGTCGCCTAAGTAAATTTCTTGTTCTTTAATTTCACCGGTAACTTTATTGGTCAACTCGGCCGTGGCTTTGAGCGACGCATCAAAACTTACGTTGTTTTCCCGGGCCTCAGCCTCGGTAGTTTTTGGCTTTTCAAAATGATAATCTTTAAATCTAATACTCAATTTGCCACCGGTATAATCATCAATTGGGCTGATTTCGGCCAACAGCTCACCCAGACCTTCATCTATGAACCACTGAAATGATTGATTCTGGTGGTCTACAAGATTGGGTGATTCAAGTACGTCATCTGATTTTGTAAAGTACGTGCGTTTTTGCAATAAAATATCTGCCTTCTTAGCCATTAACAGCAATGCTCCCTTTGCTTTATAAAATTAGTTTCCGCTTTATATTTAGCGAAGCCCACTACGTTCGGCATGTGGCCCCCAAGCATTAGCCACATAAAAACGCCAAAGTACACTACTTCTTAAATAAAGAATACAGAATCATGAACGAAGAGTCAAATTTGAAACGTTCGTAGTAACGGTAAGGGGTTTGATGGTGGATACCGAAGTGACAGCAAGTCAGGGCCCCATTGTTGCCATGGCCGTGATAGTAGTCGAGCCACTTGAGGCGGGCTTTAGCCTCCCTGCTGAGAGTTACTGTTGGTCTGATGCTGGACAGCCTGGGTACGACCACGCCTATCCTAGCCTGAGTGCCGGTGTGTTTCATACGCTCCTCCTAAAATTATTATTCAGAAGTGGCGCTTATCTATCTGAACCTGGACAGCAAGCAAGACAGTTACACACACGGAAGATTATACGAATGTCCGTCTTGAGGTTAGCGCCAAGCTTCAATGTAATGGTCCTTAGGTACCACTGATTGTAACTCAGGGGACATGTTAAGTAGTAATCCAAGGATACCAGTTATGCCTAGATCTGTATGGGCAGTGTAGCGAGCTTCCCTCCAGGATTCTGGGCGACCTTGTAAACGAACGTCGATAATTTCCGCAGATGGTCTGAATATTCTACTGTGGTTAATGAGTTGATCAACTCCTTCTTGTACTTCACCGGTGTCGTTCATTCGTGCGTAAAGCTTTAAGCCTGCTCCAATCGTTCCGGGCTGACCACTGAAGTGACTTAGCGCAACGTATGGTAGCGCTGCCGAAACTAGCGAACGAATACGCCGCGGGTTACTAGGACCAGCAACCAACTCTCTGATAATCGGAACTTCGGCTGCCCTTAAGTTACTCGCTCGAGCTGATTGTATCTCCAGGGCACCAATAATAGCGCTTGTTGCCACTTCTCGCGCAATCCACACCGTTTTGATAGCGGATGGTTTTCTTGGATTGATTGGTTTTTTTAAAAAGTGATCGCGCAGCTCAGATATTTGTTGACTACCTGGCGTAGGCGAAACATATAGAGGTGCCCTAAGCGGCACCCTCGTGGGTCTATAAAATTTCCTTAGCGAGTTATACATGAACTCTAAATATGCCTGAAGGTTCTCATCATCTCTTGGCAAGTGTTCAATAGCTATTTCGGGGTTGCGGTCGGTTTCGGGTAATACTAACTCGGTTATTGGAGTGTGCCGTTCAGCCATGGTAAGCAAAGTAAAACACGTCTTAGCAGATAACACAAACTAGGAGCTACTTAGTCAATTTTAGTGCATAAAAGCATTAACGCTTGATGATTACTTTGTCGATCAGGCCGTATTGTCTAGCATCTTCGGCGCTCAGCCAAAAATCTCGGTCTACATCAGCCTCGATCTTGGACAATTTTTGGCCAGTGTTTTTGGCCATAATCTCATTAAGCAGCTTCTTTAGCCGCAGGCCCTCTTTTAAGTCTATTTCCATATCCGTGACCTTGCCGCGAGTACCGGCAGACGGTTGGTGAATCATGACCGTAGCATTGGGCAGCAGCAACCGCTTGCCCTTAGTGCCAGAGCTTAGCAAAAATGCCGCCGCGCTGGCCTGCACGCCAACTCCTACGGTTTGGATATCACTTTTTACATACTGCATAGTATCGTAAATTGCCAGTGCGTCATAGGCACTGCCACCAGGGCTATTTATATAAAAAATAATGTCCTTGTTAGAGTCCTGATTTTCCAAAAACAGCATCTGGGCGATTATAAGGTTGGCCGAGTGCTCTGTCACTTCACCGCCCAAAAAGATAATCCGGTCACGCAACAGGCGGCTGTATATGTCGTAAGCTCGCTCAAAACGGCCCTCTTGCTCTATAACTGTGGGGACTAGTACTTGATTAGTTGGTTTACTCATATAAAACAGTATAAACCGACGAATTAGCACTCGTCAAGTGAGAGTGCCAGAACGTTCTTTTTCAAAGAACCAAATTATTGACACTTTGGACCGCCAAAGTGTCGCAAAACTTCCGGGCGGCTGCGTCCACTTGATGCAGCTGTAGTAAAAAAATAGCTTGCCTTTGAAACTCCTCGCAAACTTGCCACCGGCAACTTTGCTCATCAAACAGCCAAAGGAAGCCAAGCCCGCTACTTTTTTACCTCATCTGCCCTGGTGCGCTCCGCATGTCCGGACTCATTCAAACTTCGGTTTTTCGGATTTTATAGCTAACTATCACAAAATAACACCTATAGAAGTACGGCCTCTAGCCTCCTCAAGCAGAGCCGCCCATAGTTTGGCGCCACCTTTTCGGTAAAAGGTGGCAAATTTGTTTGGTTCTTTGGAGAAGAACATCTCGAGCTAGCCTTTGCTAGCATACTCAACCAGTTTGACGATGGTTTTTTCGGTTAGTAGGCGGGCGGCGATATTACGGCGGTTATCGGGGTTATTAAGTTCTTCAAGCATAGCCGGATCCTGGTGTTGACTTTTTAGAAGCTGCAGCCGGATTTCCAGCTCCTGAGGCGTAACATCAATTTTTTCAATTTCCGATATCTCGCTTAGTACCAGACCGGCTTTAACGCGCTGCTCGGCCTCACCTTGATGGCGATTGCGATGCTCGGCCTCGGTTAAACCTTCTTCTTTTAAATGCTCCTGCCAAGTTTGACCCCTATAGGCCAAGTTACGTTTTTCCTCTTCCTCTAGGCTGGTTATTTGCTGCTCGATTAAAACATCTGGAATTTGGACACTGGAACTATCGGTAATTTTTTTGACCAGTTCGTTTTCGTAGTCACGCTCAGCCTGCGTCTGTTTTTCAACGCCAAGCTGTTTTTTAATATCAGCCTTTAGCTCGGCAACCGTTTTAAACGGCCCGATCTTGCCGGCAAACTCATCATCTACGGTCGGGTCTACGATTTCACTGACTCTTTTGACATCAACGGTAAATGTAACTTTCTTGCCTTGCAAAGCTTTTACGCTGTAATCGCCGGGAAAGGTAATTCCAAATTCTTTGTTATCGCCGGCTTTAGCGCCCAAAAGATAATCCTCAAAGCCAGGTATAAAGGCGTTGCTACCCAAAATTAATGGATAGTCTTTGCCTTCAGAGCCATTGACCGGCTGGTCTTTACTATCGCGCCCGAAAAAATCAATCAAGACTTCGTCGCCGCTTTTGGCTGCCCGGTCTACCTGGTTGCGCTGGGCAGCCCGCTGCTTTAGCGAGTCAATAACATTATTTACGTCTTTGGCGGATACGCTCACCGGAGTTTTAGCAATTTTAATCTTTTTATAATCGGGCAACTTAACCTCTCCGATTGTTTCTATTTGGGCCTCAAACTCCAAGCTAGTATATGGTACGAACTTTTTAAGTTCTACTTTGGGCTGAGCCACGGGGTGCAGCTTTTGCTCGTCCAGCGCCCGCCCATAAAGCTCGTTTAGGGCATGCTCTATGAATTCGTCAAGCATGGCTTGCTGGTTAACATGCTTCTCTACCATGTTCATTGGCGCTTTACCGGCCCTGAAGCCGGGAACTTTCACATTTTTAGCGAAATGGCTTAACACGTGCCCCTTAATAGGCTCCAGCTCAGGGGCATTAGCGCTAACGTAAAGCGTCAGCTCGGTTGGACTTTTAATAGTTTTAGTAACTTGCATCGAGTGCTGATTATAACCTAAAACAATGGACAAATGCGACAATTGGACTAATGGACAAACGAATAATCAATGTCAGCAATGCTCAGAGCATTAGTTCATTGAACATTCGTCCACTTGTTCATTGCCTAAAGCTCTGATGCGGGACGGTGACGGGCAGCTAATTTACTGACCAGGCGCTCTAGGCCAAGTTCTTTTTCCTCACCCAACCTCAGGTCTTTCAACTTAAATCGCTGGGTCGCAAGCTCGTGCTCGCCTAAAAATATCACGTAGAGAATCCCTGATTTAACAGCTGCTTTTATCTGGGCATCCAGCTTGCGGCCGCTGCTGTCTACAGCAATCCGCAATCCTTCGTTTCTCAGGACGGCCAGAGTTTTTTGAGCCGCCTCATAAACATCTCCTACTAGAATGACTATGGCATCAGTTTCCGGCGCTAAAGTTGGCAAGAGGCTATGACCGGTT
>PFEG01000025.1:2058-12717 GCA_002793885.1 Candidatus Saccharibacteria bacterium CG10_big_fil_rev_8_21_14_0_10_47_8 | reverse complement strand
TATCAATTTTCAGTAACTTAGCATTTAACGCTAAGCATTTTTTAAATAGTAAATGAAAAATCAATGTAAAATGTGAACTGGTAAATGGTAAATGGAATAACGCGTTCATATTCGCAGTATCCTGTTGAGTTTATCTTTTATCGATGTTTCTTCGTCGGCGCCACCAGAATTGAGTGTATCCATGCCAACCCGCAACAGTCCCATAGCTGTTATGTAAGTGTGGTCAGTAATATCGCCAGTGGTATCGGTGATACCCACCACTTCGTTTGGTTGGATATGTTGTACGACCGGCTGCTTGGTAAAAGGCAAACCCTTGTGCCACTCGCTTTCTTCCAGGCGCTCCATAAGCATATCAAGGCTGGAGCCTCCACCGCAAAGTAGTAAGCGATGAGGTAAGTGATCCAGCTTGTTGAATTCGCTCAGAGCCAGGTCCACGCCGTTTGTCCAAACATTAAGAGTTTTTTCGAGAGTTTTTTCCAAAGTACCCCGGCGGGTTTCCTTTATCTTGCCGGCGTTGATACTCAGCTTAAGGGCCTCGGCCTTAATAAAATCAATATCCAGTTCGCGCTCCAGCGCGTGCGTAAAAGCCCGGCCGCCGATTCCAAACATTTTGGTGCCTTCTACGCCGCCCTCATTTACCACGGCTATATCAGTAGTACCGCCACCAACATCCATTAGTATGGCGCTAACGGAGGCGTTTGGATCATCGCCTACCACCGAGCGAGCAACCGCGAACGGCTCGGCTGCCACAGCCAGCAACTCCAAATCCAGCTCGTTAGCGGTACGTTCTAGCGCGCCAATGTGAATCATCGGCGCAAAGGCGGTATACATCTCTACCACGATGTCCTTGCCCTGAAAGCCCACAGGATTGGTCACTTTATACCCGTCAATATCAATCCTCACCAGAGCGCTATTAACCAAGCGCACCTCCACGTCTTTGCCGCCCAATTCCCAGGCCAGTTGTTGGTGGGCTTTGGCCTCAGCCCGTTCTTGTACCAAATCGATTATACGGGCCATTTCTTCGATGTTAATTTCTTTGCTAGCGTTTTTTCTGGTAAATCTGACGGTGGAGGTAGTTCCTTTAACCAGTTCTCCGGCTATACCAATTACAGCTGTACGAGCGCTAACACCAGCCTGTTGCTCGGCAGCTGCCAGGGCACGGTCGCAGTTGGCCACCACCGCGGCGATATCGGCAATCGCGCCGGCTTGCATATCGGCTAACTCCTGATGAGCCCGACCCACACCGATAATTTCTACCTCGTTGCCAACTACTCGCCCAACAAGGGCTTTTATAAACTCTGTCCCAATGTCTAAGGCTACCAAATATTGCTCCAGCGGCCGACCACGATGAGACAGCCGAGCTACCCTTGGCAGCTTATCCTTGATAGATGACCTTGCAGATTTGGCCCAAGCGCCAGAAGACCTTGCCAGCGAGCGTTTTTGTGGATAACGAGAACCCGTGTGGCCTTCGACGCGAGGCTTAGTTTTATCAAGCATACCCAGTAGTAGACTTTCTGTGGTTTAAATCGTGCGAATCCACGAACTGTTCTCGAAGCATATTTTTCAAAGCCCTCCCCCCTGGCGTAGTTTTTAAGTATTTCTCGCGACGGCGAGCATCAACTTCGTTTCTATGTGCTTCATAGTATATCAATTCCCATGGCAAATATGCTTGTGTCGCGCGATTTAAGCCTTTATTGTGTTCTGCTATTCGTTTTTTGAGATTATGTGTAAATCCAACGTACAAACTACCATTAGCAAGCGAGTGTAACGGATATACGTAGCCGAACACTACAGAAAGCTCACTACTGGGCATAACTCAGATTGATTATACCACAGCGTATCTGTTGATAAGACCAAAATCATTCTCACTGAGCAGAACCCGACTTATCCCCTTCTTGATCTTCAGGATCGTGTATTTGTCCTTCAAAACCCAACATCCGGGGAATTCCTAAACCACTGAGGGCCCTTGCCGTTTGTTTGGCATCTTCAAAATGTGATGCTCTGACTTCTATTGTTGAACCGGTCTCGATAGTAAGAGTAAGAAGAAAGGCGCCTGGTACTTTCCCAGCGTCCCATTTTAGGACTTTCTTTGTATGGCTATCTGGACTTGCTGGTTCATGTCTACGCATGTATAGATATGTAATTGTAGCACCAGTAAATCCTGAGGGTAAACAGTCTATTACAGCTTTGACCCGGTGCACTCCGGCAGAGCTTGCTTCTTCATCAAATAGATCTTTTTAATTTTAACTTTGCTCTCCCGTGTGTCTTTTGATATTGATATGCCACGAGAACTATTATTACACTGATAATTGCCGAGCCACCAAGTGCTTGCCATGGTTTAAAATAAAGGCTCTGCTCGTCTAGAAGTGCACCTTCCCCTTCGAGAATATAACCATCTGTATACTCATCATGAATAGCCGAAAAGCTACCTGCTTTGTATGCTTCAATTAAAAATGTGTAGCCTCCGGCTAACTTAGCAGGTTTAGAAAGATTATATTTAGGTGCACAATTCACATACGGATTATTGTCACAGTTTGAGTCTGTGGATATAGGCCTGACAGATGGCCACAGCAAAAACACAACAAGAAAGACAATGAGCGAAATAAGCACAGGTTTTTCTTCACATTAGTGATAATACGGCTCTTATTCTACGAACGCCAGCAGAAGACGCTTCTTCTTTGACAATTTTAAATTTTCTGCGTGGTGAGTTTGTCGAACCATTAGCGCCTTCGCCAATCTGTCCAGTGTGCTCCACGTGCGGGCCACCACAAATTTCTCGGCTGAAAGGGTTGGGCTCCGTACCGATAGTATAAACTTTTACTTTGTTGCCGTACTTATCGCCAAAGGCGCCGCTGGCCGTTCTTAGGGCTTCTTTGGTATCTTCTTCTTTCCAGCTCACCGGCAAATCTTCGGCAATTTTTTCATTGACGATTTTTTCTACTTGGGCGATTTGTTCCGGTTTAACTTTTTCAGGATAACTAAAATCAAAACGTAGGCGTTCTGAGGTTATATTACTTCCCCTTTGAACAACATGCTTACCCAGCACATCTTTTAGGGCCTGATACATCAGGTGGGTAGCGGTGTGGTATTTAATTACTTGCTCCGAATGGTCTGCTAACCCACCCTTAAATACACCCTTTCCCGCCGTTTGGCTTCGATCCCGCTGCATAAACATTTCATAGTCATATTCACTCTTCCATTCAGGGTCAACTATAACTTCGTCTGGTCTTTTATATGCTTCTTCCAGAGATAGTTCAACAGGAAATCCGCAAGTATCATAGAGGTAAAAAACCGTTTGGCCTCTGAGTATTCCAAAATATTTGCGCTCGAATAGTCTAGTTTCTCTCACATTATGCATTCCAATTTCCATGGAACCATCTTTAAATATGCGAATTTCCTCTTTAACTGATACAACTTTTTTCTCAAACTCATTGAGGCCTTTTCGTAATGTTTGGCGGAATAACTTTTCTTCGGCCTTAAAGGCTTCCAGAACTTTAGTCTTTCGTTCTTCAACTTCCGGAAAATCAGCAACGTAAAGTTCAATAACTATCGGCACTACCTTTTCGCATAAGTCTTGCTCTATACCCAAATCAAACGCAAAACGGATGGCCCGGCGTAATAATCGCCTGAGTACATATCCCTGCTCTTTATTGCTTGGTACTACGCCGTCTACTGCCAAAAAAGTAGCACCCCGCAGGTGGTCTGCAATAACCCGCGTACTCTCAGTGTGACTTTCATACTTTTTGTCAGCAAGTTGCTCGAGCTTCTCAATAATCGGCCAAAGCAAGCTGATCTTAAAAATATCTGGTGAATTTATCGCAGCAGCTGCAATACGTTCTAAACCGCCACCGAAGTCAACATTCGGAGAAGTTAAAGGCTCAACACCGTCTTTCACGCGCTTATATGCCATAAAAACGTTGTTGCCTATTTCTATAAAACGGCCGCAGTCGCAGTTAGGATGACAGTGTTTACCCCATTTCTCGTCGTGCTGGATGCCAAAATCGTAAAAAACTTCACTTGATGGACCGCAGGGATCATTAAGGGGAGTTGTGTTGATGCCTGGCTTACCACGATTCCACCAATTTTTCGTATCGTCATAATAAAAAACTCTACCGCCAGACATCCCTTTTTCTGCAGCATCAGCCTCGGATCCAAGGTCAACTTCTTTGGCTTCAATGCCATCAAGTGAAAAAAGATCTTTCCATATCTTGGCTGACTCAGTATCTTTAGGTACTCCTGCAGATTCATCACCGATAAAACACGTTACATATAATTTATTGGGGTCCAGGCCGACAACTTTGGTTAAGAAATCCCAGAACCAGGTCAGCTGATCCTCTTTAAAGTAATCGCCCAGGCTCCAGTTGCCCAGCATTTCAAAAAACGTAGTATGGCGATTATCGCCCACCTCATCCATGTCCTCGGCCCTAAAACAGGTTTGGCTGTCAACCAAGCGGTTACCCAGGGGGTGTTTTTCGCCAAGCAGGTAGGGTACCAACGGCTGCATACCGCTGCCAGTAAACAAAGTAGTGGGGTCGTCTTGCGGCACCAGACTAGCTCTCGGGATTACCGAGTGATTTTTGGCCTTAAAAAAATCCAAATACTTCTTGCGTATTTCTTGTGCTATCATTACGACCTATTATAACAGAGGTAAATCAAGACTTAAATCTATATTTAGATACGGCTTACTGCGCTGGAGGTGCGGGATTTATAGGGTCGCCGCTAACAGGATTGGTAGGTGCTGAACTTGGAGCTGGTGGCGTTTGAACCGGAGGCACAGATACGTTAACATCGGTGGTGGTTGAATCGGTTGGTAACCCAGAGCTCGGCGTTACACTGCCGGTATCATCTTTTTTCTTCTTCAAAAAGCCGAATAGTCCCATAGTTTTTGTACCCCTTTAATTGATAGTTTTATGTTATCACTGCTCAAGCTAAACCACAATGCCGCCGCCCAGCACCTGCTCGCCAGAATAAATCACCGCTGACTGGCCGGGGGTTAAGGCACGCACTTCCTCGTCAAGCTCCACCACCCACTCCGAATTACTTGACCTGCCGGAAGTTTCGGAGAAACTTTGGCGGGTAAACTTGCTTGTCCCGTAAGATTTCGCAGAAATTTTTGTGAGATTAAGTAATTTTATCGGTATAAGTTTTGCCCTGTGCCTAGTCCTGACCATAAGATTTTCTAAGTTTTCCAAATTTTCCAAGGCCCGGCCCTGGAAAGTGGGTGGGCCATTTATCCAGTGTACATCAACTAATCTGATGGTATTGCTCCATAATCGCTCATCTTGTAGATCGGTTGTAACGTAAACTTGGTTTTTCTTCATATCTTTGCCAACTACGTAATAAGGCAACCCGCCGCCAACATCCAACCCATGCCGCTGGCCAACGGTGTAAAAAATCGCGCCGTCGTGCTGGCCTACTGACTCACCACGCTGATTAATAATTTCACCTGGTTTAGCTTTGATGTATTGGCTAAGAAAATCTTTTATACCAACTTTGCCCACGAAACAAATGCCCATGCTTTCTTTCTTGTCAGCTGTAACTAGCTTGTATTTGCTGGCCAGCTTTCTGACTTCCGGCTTTGTAAGCCCGCCGAGAGGAAAGATGGTCTTTTTAAGGGCTTCTTCTGTGACTCGGTATAAAAAATATGTCTGGTCCTTATTAGCGTCTTTTGCCATTAGCAACCTGTGAGAGGTGAGACCTTTCACAATGCGGGCGTAGTGGCCGGTGGCAATATAATCGGCGCCATCTTCCAGGGCAGTTTGCAAAAAAAGTTTAAATTTTATTTCTTGATTACACATAATGTCGGGGTTGGGTGTGTGGCCAGCCCGATATTCGGCTAGCATGTAATCTACCACTTTGCGCTGGTAGTCCTTTTCGAAATCGTACATTTTAAACTCTATACCCAGCTGTACGGCCACACGCTTGGCATCTTGGTAGTCGTCCTTCCACGGGCATGGCATGCCAGGCAAATCACGGCTCCAGTTTTTCATATAAACACCCACGACCCTGTAGCCCTGCTCTTTAAGCAAAGCTGCCGCTACGGAGCTATCCACTCCACCGCTTAGACCTACAAAAACCGTTTTCATCGGCTAACAGTTTACCACAGGCTTTGCCTCGACGAGACCCCTGTGATTGGATAAATCATAAGGAGAAAACGAGAATCGGCGCAAGCCGTATATAACAATACGGTGAGTGAGAATCGTAGTTTTCGACACAGTGATTTGCCAATAGTCTTGCTGTGCAACCTGCTCTGCTGGTTGGCAGGCTAAGGTGTCACAGAGGTCTCTCGCCATGGCGAAGCCTATCGCGAATAGTCTGTAATTGGTGTTGTTTACCCAGCCAAAAAGAACTTAGCAGTATGGGTATAAATAGCCCAACTACGACCCAAAAGACCAGACCTGGAGCGCTTTTAGAGGTTGTGTTACCCGCCCCTCCACTAGTTGTGGCCGACTGCTGGATAGAGCCATTGCAGATAGCCACGACTTGCAAAAAAGCTGTTGAACCATTGGCATCTGTGACTTTAATCGTAACATTATAAATTCCAGACTGGCCGCAAACATGCTGGATATCAAAATCACCGGCAACCTGGCGACTAAATAAGTCGGGGGCACTTTTATCTCCCCAGTCCACACTAACAGCATAAGGGCCAGTACCACCGCTCAGGGTTAACGGCCAACTTAAGTTAGCGTTAGGATTCGCACCGCGTTTAGCGTAAACGCTTGTCAGCGAAACCCGCGGGCCAGTGTTGGGCAACCCATCATTAAAAGTCACGCTAACCGTGTTGGAGTCCGGGCCGGCTTGATTAAGATCATCATAGACCCTGGCCACCAAGTCGTTCCTACCACTGAATATGTCTACTTTTAATGAGTAGCTTCCGTTGGTGCAGACTACCGACCCCGCAAAAACGTTATTTTTAAATATCTCGACTAATAGTCCGGTTTTGCATCTACCAGCGACCGTAATCGGTAAAGTGCTAAAACTTTGGCCGTTGCCTGGGATGTCTATCGTTGCTGCCTGGGTGGGTGGATTAGACGGTATCTTGCCTTCTATGCCTACCGAGCCAGATTGCTGCGTAACAGCTGATGCTGAAACTGAAATAAACATCAATACAGCCAAGAAAGCTAGGGTAGCAACTGAGAATCTAGTTAAATTGATTGTTCTTACCATATCACCAACTTACCGCGTGCTGATTCATCGCGGTCTTTTGACCTCTTAGCCCTTGCGCCTATGCGGGCGCTTGAGTGATAAACGATGATGCCTGTATGACCAGTAAGCCGTTAGAGCCAAAAAGGCCAATACGGCCAATATAACAACCATCAGCCAGCCGGGTATATACCAAAAAGTCTTATCTAGCACCAAAACTTCGGACCCGGAACCGTAAGCTACGCTGGCCATAACAGTATAGCGGCCGGGCTTACTGATATTTTTTGTCTGATTGATAAATATTCGGCTACTACCCGGCAACACGTTACCACGCGGAGTGGTGCTATTAAGCTGATAATTGTAGGCACTTTTACCAAACATATCTTGTAGTTCAATTGTGCCAAATGGTTTGGCCAGGCCGTTGCCCAAATTTCTGACTTCTACGCCTATATCTGTTGGCTTTCTAAAGAAAAATGTACCTTCGTGTTTGCCGTTATATACATGGAGAGCTGTAAGCTGTACTTGCTCTTTGATGGTGCCCGGTACCGTTATAAACACTATTGTACCCACACTTGCCGATAATGCTACCTCGCCACTCTCGGGTGCATTCTCTCCGGCGGGTACAGCTTTAAAGCGAATTATTCCGTAGTAAGCTCCGGGTGAAACGTTGGCCGGCATCTGCAAGGCAAGGCTCAGCTTTTTTTGTTCGCCTTTTTTTAGAGGTACGTCATCCAACCCAATCACAAAATCTCTAATACTAGTGAGTAGCTTTTTATTGGGGTCAGTAATGATCCTAGGGCTGCCAGTGCTGTTATCGGAAGTAAAATCGTTGATATAGGCCTGAGCCGTAATGTTGCCAACTGTAATATTCTTGAGGGTAATATCAAGTTTCTGAGCTTGCCCGCGAGCAATCGTAAAGTCCGACGTTGTCGGGGAGATGCTTATACCACTGCCTGAGGGCGCCTGTTGGGCCAAAACCGGCAGTGTGTTAGATACCAATATAATCGCGGTCGCAGCAGCTACTAAACGCCTAAAATGATACATGTAATCCTGTTATACCCCATATTGTTTCGTCTGAGGTTTAGTATAACAAAAATTAAAACTGGACTACAGCCATATATGTAAGCGTTGTGCTATAGATTCCTGGACTTTGGCCGGCGCTGACATTAACTAAGTAGGCTACCGTCATTCTATTGAAGTCTGTCGGTAATGTACTAGCGGCGATGCTATCACCATCGCTAAACATATAAGAATTAGGGGTCGCATAGTTGGCTGTCGGCGCGGCGCTCCCCGTGCCAGATGGTTCTTGGCCGACACTGGGGCTAGAATTTGCCCGCAAATTAATGCCAAACTGACTAGTACCCGCGATACTGGGCGAGGGGCTATTCAACTGTGGAATCACATTATTACCGGACGTCATGGTAGTGCCTAGCGAGTAAATGCTAAAACCGCTGGTGTCGTTGGTGCCTGCAGCAAACTGTGACTGGGCGCTACTGGCATGGCTGGCCGATAAATCTCCAAGATCAATGCTATTACCCGAGGCACTGGAGCAATTACTTGCTACTGTTATGCCCACGCAAAAACGCAAGAATGGCGGGACAAACGCGCCGACTAAGAATGGATTGGTCGTGGCATAAGCAACCGAGCCGTTATCGGTAAAAGAGCCGCTGCCATCGGCCGTAGCATAAGTGGCAATCCGGATAAATTCGGTGCTCGAAGGTACTGAGGGGTTATTAAAGCCAGTAATAACATACTCGCTAGGGGTAGCTGTTGATGCTGCTGGGGCCCGGCTAAGCACCAGCCTGTTGGCAGTAGTATCTATGGCATCTACCCCGAAACCTGTGTTGCCGGTTTGGCTTGACAGCGTCGCTGGGGTCAAATCCAAACCAGGTGGAGCGTTGCAGGGCTGATATGGTAGTGGCGAGTTATCGCAGTATTCAAAGACCAGTGAGCCAACGGAACTTGTTGAAACATAAGTAAACCTAAAGTCGTGAGTAACTGCGACCGAGGGGGAAGCGGTAGATACGGTTATAGAACGACCCGTCAGCTGTTGGGCACTAGCTTGAAACGTAAAAAACGGCAACAATAACAAACTAATAAAAGATAGTAGCAGAATACGGGCCAAACTGTGGTGTTTAGTAAGTAGTGGTTTAACCGCCATTTATGGCACCGCCAATTTAGTAAGTAGGTACTGCTATAAAGTCAGCTTGTGCGGTATACGAACCAAACGGGGTTGTAATAGCCGATATAGAGGCAAACCTTAGCACCAAAGCCTCATCATCAATCACTTTTGTGGCACCGGGCGTGTCGGCTATCTGTGTAGCAGTACCGCTTTCTACCCAGGCAAAGCCGTTGCTTGTGCCATAAGCATTGGCAGCTGCGCCCACATAGTTGGTTGAGGGCTCCAAGTTGTTAGTACCCGACGCGTATACGCATGAATAGCTAGTTGTACTGCCACAATTAGTACCGCCAATAGTCATACCAAACTTTTCGGTGGGGGGGGTAAAAGCGGCTTGGGTAGCACCTTGAGCGTCAATACACTGGTCCGTAGAAACACTGCCGGCATTACAGCTGGCGCCACTTATACGCAGAGTGCCCAGGTGGTTGGTACCAGATTGCTGAATAGCGTCATAATAAATTACCGTGCCGTTGGAAGCATTTGTCCGAACCATAGCCACGCCGTTTTTGTTGTCGCCGCCGTTGGTATTGATTGGTGAGACGTTAACCGAGACTGGGTCCAATGTACCAATATTAACGGATGTGCCCGATACGCCAGTGCAGTCAGTGGCAATCGAGGTAGTGGCATCATTTACGATGCTAGAGCCTACGCAGAAGTTCAAAATTTCAGCAACAGCGGCGTTAATTGTGAGGGTTTGGACGACAGCTGAAGCAACCGTACCGGTATCAACCGAGGTAAGCCAAGCGGCGTCAGAATACGTAGTAATCCTTATAAAAAAAGCCACATTCGCAGTTGAGGGGTTAGTTTGAGTGTTCCAGCCCAACGTTCTGGCTCCTGCGGTCTCGCCAGCAACCTGGGTACGATCCAGACAGAGTACATTAGCGGCTGGTGTACAGCCATTGGCACCAGTCGCATTTCGCACAAAAGTCGTAGCGTTTGTCCAGCCGGATCTAGATGCCTCTGTGCCGGCGTTAATAGTTTGGCCGGTTGGCCCGGTACAGGTACCTATGGCTGTCGTACAAGCCTCGAACTCAATTGATTGAATGGCCGCGGTGGTTGCCGTAGTGAAACCATAAGTATAGGTTTGAGATGAGGCGCTAGGTACTCCCGAAGAAATGGTTAATGACCTAGTAGTAATCTGAGCCGCTCCAGCATTGCCTGTCACCAATAACGAGGTTAGACTCATAATCGCCAGTATTAGTACAGTCCCAAATAACTGCGCCCTTTTGATATAGCTTTTATGCTTACTGGGCATAGTTTTTTGCATAGTAGTTTTATTTTTATTTAGGTCTTTCACTATTTATATATACCATGAGCGCTTTTACTTCGCAAGATAA
>PFEG01000025.1:0-2045 GCA_002793885.1 Candidatus Saccharibacteria bacterium CG10_big_fil_rev_8_21_14_0_10_47_8 | reverse complement strand
CCCACTGCCACCGCTGGCGGCGATGATATCACTGGCGTTGTAGTTGTACTGATCAGCTGTGTTGTATCCGCTAGCCGCCACCCCGGCTGCGAAAGAACCGTCTGGAAACGGTACCGGATCACTGCCAAATGTCGCCGGAGAAGTATTAGCTTTTAGATTAATCCCAAACTGTTCGGTATTGGCAACCGAGCTGCCCAGACTCATTGCCGCCAAGGTATGGCTGGCAGCGCCGCTAGTCATGCTCGGTGGCTGGCTAATTGTTTGCACTGTATAACCGCTGTCCAGATATGTTCGGACATGAAAGGCCGCCGTGCCGGTTTTGGCGCTGCTGGTATCAAGTGTGCCAAGATTAACAACAGATGTATCAATGCCCATTTCTAAAAACGGTTCATTGGGCGTCAAAAAGCCGCTATAAGCCGTGTAGTTAGTGCTGCTGGTATCGCCTATTGCCAGTGAGCCGGCTGAAGTCTGGGCTTTATAGTTTGTGGAGCTGGCGTCCAAGTCACCGCCAATTCCAAACTGTATTTCGTTGGTTTGGTAGTTAGTGGATGTATACTGCGCAAAGACCACGGAATTACTAAGCGCAAAAAGCCCGCCAATTATTAATAAAGATAGGTTCAAGCGTAAGCGTTCCATCACCGTAGATTATAGCATGCGATACCGCTGTTGGGCCCTTCGGGCTAGAGAGCTTGGAAGTTTTTGGCGATGTTGATTAACGTGTCGGGGCCCGGTTTAAGCCTGAGATCTCGATAAGTAACTACCAGCTGTACCGGTGAGCCGTCGCTGCGAGTCATATTTAGTTGGTAATTACCGTCAATCTGGCTTAACACTACACTATATTGTGGTGTATCCGGATCACAACGCATCTGTGCTTGGTTGATGGACACCGTTTTTATCTTATGCAGCTCATTGCTGGCATAGTATCTGACACAATGTTCGGATACTGAGGTAATGTCAAGAGAATTATTATTAACTATCCTGACCGGTAAGACCCGTGCTGAAGCAAGATAAAGATCTATTGGCACCTGGTTAACGTAGACTATTAGTCGATGCTCGACGTTCAAGCCCTTGTACTTATAGTAAATGTACTTATTTGCATTACTTTCATTGGCTTTTAGCACCCACTTACCGGTGTCACGAAACTGGAAGTAGACTGATCGAAAAGTGCTCATATTATCAGATACCTGGGCAGTCTGGATTTTAGAAGTATCTGGTTTTTGAGCTTCACGGTGCAGGTCCAAAAACAAACCGACGGCAAGAATACCGGCAACAACCAAAACTGATAACGCAATTAATACGCGGCGTCTAAATGCTAGGTAGTGGTGTCGGCGAACTGTTTTTCTGTAAGTGTATGAATCGCGCATGGCTCCAGCCAGTTTAATTTCATTGTGACAGTGGCGGACTCCATTTGCAACAAAGTGTTTACCCGGTATTAGATTTTTTATTCGTCTCGACAAAGTCGGGACTAGGCATTCACTTAGGTGAATGCTATGAAAAGCTCACTACTGGGTTTACGCTTACAGGCTAATGGTTATAGAATGTGGGATATGGATGATAAACCGGAAAAACCTGACAATGATAGCCTTGAGGGAGAAACTCTTGGCACGTTAGTGACTCCAGAGCCAGTGGCTAATCTGGAAGTACCCCAAACCACGTCTGGTTCTCTGGATACAGCTCAACCTGAGCCCAAAAAAGAGGCCCCAGCCGCACGTGAGCACATTTTAAAACAGCTAGCTCATTCGCGGAATCTCTATTTCGTGATTTTTATAATTCTTTTTCTAATTGCCAGCGCCGTGGTTTTCGCAGCCATAAAATGGGGTAATGGTTCTTCCCAAAAAATAACTAAAACGGCTGGCAGTTTAACAAACTCCGAGCTCGCCCAGCTATCGGGCAGTACCACCGTGGTCGGTGATGCCAAACAAACATTAGACATACAAAGCGCCGCGGTTTTTGAAGGCCAAGTGTTGATGCGTAGCGATCTGAATGTTGCCGGCTCGTTAAAAGTTGGTAGCTCGCTTTCCTTACCAAGCGTAACTATCGGCAGC
>PFEG01000010.1:10899-18211 GCA_002793885.1 Candidatus Saccharibacteria bacterium CG10_big_fil_rev_8_21_14_0_10_47_8 | reverse complement strand
AATTCACTGGACGTAATCTTAAAAGTCAGTAATAACGCCGGCCAAAGCCGGGTGGTTAGCGACACAGCTCAGCTGCATAATGCAACCCAGGCTTTTGCCGGGCAAGCAGTAACTATCACCTACAAACACCAAGGCCAAGTACTTCAAAAGAGCACCACGTTACTTAGCAAAAGTGAAGTTGACGCCAGCAAAAAAACCGATAACCCCAAAGGCTATTTAGGCATTGTGCCTACCAACTTAACAGTACAACGCTCAACTTGGAGCGCGCCGATTGTGGCTGTGGGTCTAACAAAGCAGCTGGTAGTTTTGACGTTCCAAGGGTTGGGGCATGCTTTGTCCGGGCTCGGCTCGCTGATTGCCGGCGGGCTGACTGGCAACCATACCGCCCGTCAAAACGGTCAGGAACAAGCAACTTCTCAGGTTGGCGGGCCGGTAGCTATCGTTGCCGTTCTGTGGAGCGGCGGTAGCTTGGGGCTTAGTTTTGTACTGATGGTCATTGCCATAATTTCTTTAACCTTGGCTTTAATGAACGTATTACCGATTCCGGCGCTGGACGGCGGGCGCCTGTTTGTAATGTGGCTTTCGCGCCTTTTTAGGCATCCTCTAAGCGCTGCGGCCGAGGAGCGAATCCACGGCACCGGCATGGCGGTGCTTCTAGCGCTTTTTGCCTTAATTACAATCGTAGATGTCAGACGATTCTTCTAAAAAAACTTTCTGGCAAAGCCTAAAAGGCAAACAAAAATCTCCTCCCAAACTGCCAAAAAACTTTGGCGGTCCAGTTAAGGTAATCACTACCACACTCCTAATTTTTATTATTAGCCAGCTTGTGGCGGCTTTTCTGATTGGCATTGCTATTAGCGTAGCTCACCCGGGATCCTCAGCTGATGTTTTTAGTGGCTCAACGCCCACAGAGTTCTTTTATGTGTTAGTTGCCGAGGCTTTGGCTGTTGGCATGGTGTGGCTGGCCCTGCGCGGCAGGGGACTGGGATTAGCTTCAATCGGCCTTGGCCGTAAGCCGGGATGGAAAGATCTAAAAAAGGGTCTGCTGGGGTTCGGAGCTTTTTATGTCATCCTGATCATAGTTTTGATGGTTCTAACGGCGTTGATACCCTCTTTAAATACTGACCAGAAGCAGAATGTCGGCTTCGAGACGCTTACTACCTCACTTGATCAGATACTGGCTTTTGTGGCATTGGTCGTTTTACCACCGCTGGGCGAAGAGGTACTGGTACGCGGCTATTTGTACTCGGGCTTGCGTTCAAGCTGGAAGTTTTTACCAGCCCTACTGGTTACCAGCCTTATTTTTGGAGTTGCGCACCTGCAGCTTGGCAACGGCGCACCGCTGCTTTGGGCGGCGGCGTTGGATACGTTTATGCTATCGGTGGTTCTTGTTTATCTACGCGAAAAAACCGGCGCTCTTTATGCCGGGATGCTTATACATATGCTTAATAACCTTATAGCTTTTGGTGTCCACTTTAGGTAAAAGTTGACAATTAGCTAGCGAAAAAATATCATTAGCTAATGGTCCAGTATAGATTTTCTGCTTTGCCTGCTCCGCTGCCTATCTGACAGTCGGAGTATCTTATATTTACGAAAATAATAAAAACACAGAAGGCTCCGACAAAGGAGCATTTTTTATGCTTATAGTCTGTGATAACAAGAAGGCGGAACATGAAGAAAGCGATTGATACTTTAATGATTAAAGTGAGCAGCGATGTGTTATGGGGAGAAAACGGCCAAGTCCAAAAACCACAAATAAATTTTCAGACTATTGGAGAACAAATTACTAGTTTGGCTATCAAAAAAGATAACCCAATTTTGGTGACCTCTGGTGGCATTAGAGCGGGTATGTCAAGGGTTGGAATTGAGAATCGCCCCAGTAAAACTGCTGAGATGCCAGAGCTTCAGCGACTAGCGTGTATTGGTTGGCTGCACCTGCTAAGTATTTGGGATGAACACATTGAAGAAAGGGTGATCGGTGGAATGCTTCTAACCCGTCGTGAGTTAGTGGAAAATCAGCGTGAAAAACAAGAAGCACTTAAAACTATTTATACAATGCTTGAACATGGGGACTTACCAGTAATTAACGAGAACGATGCCGTTACTCACGAAGAGATTGCTTTTGGTGATAACGACTTACTAGCAGCTACTTTAGCGGTAGCGATCCAAGAGTCCGAGATGTTTGGTAGAGTTACTGGGCTAGTAGCTCTTTCGGCGTCACCAGGAGGACTATGCGTAGACAAGAATGACCCCTCCAGCAGGGTAGCTGTAGTGCACGACATAGATCTGGTTCGACATCTGGTAGATGATGATCCTGCTGAAATTAGTAACGGTGGTATGACATCTAAGCTTGCCGCGGCAGATTTAACAACTAAAGCAGGTATTGATATGTGGTTAGCTGATGGCAGGCAAAGGGATGCCATCAGCAAAGCTATAAATGGTGAAATTGGAACTCATTTTGTGGCAAAGCCCCAAGACAATGTAGAATGATAGGCATAAGATGAGAAGAAGCCAACTATTTGTAAAAACAAGGCGTGATGCACCATCCGACGAAACGGCCCGCAATGCCCAGCTTTTGATCCGGGCCGGTTACATTCATAAGGAAATGGCCGGGGTCTATACCTTTTTGCCCCTTGGGTTGAAGGTTTTAAATAATATTGCGAATATTATCCGTAAGGAAATAGACGCTATCGGCGGCCAGGAAATTTTGATGCCAGCGTTACAGATCAAAGAACGCTATGAAAAAACCGGCCGTTGGGACGACAAGGTTGTTGATGATTGGTTTAAAACGTGGCTGGTTAATGGTACCGAGCTTGGCCTTGGCTTCTCCCACGAAGAAAATCTGTCACCACTTCTCAAAAACTTTATAAATTCTTACAGGGATTTGCCGATTGCTCCGTATCAAATTCAAACAAAATTCAGAAACGAGCTGCGATCTAAAAGCGGCTTGATGCGAGGACGCGAATTTTTAATGAAAGATATGTATTCGTATGCCATCTCCGAAGAGCAGCACAAGGCTTTTTACGAAAAGGCCAAACTAGCCTACCAAAAAATATTCGACCGTTTAGGCATTGGCGGCCAGACATTCCTAACCTCTGCTAGCGGTGGTAGTTTTAGTAAATATAGCCACGAATTTCAGACACTCTCAAAGGCAGGCGAAGATACTATTTATCTTGACCGGAAAAAGAAAATAGCAATCAACAAAGAAGTTTTTAATGATGAAGTTATTAAAGACCTAGACCTTACACGGAACGAATTAGAAGAGGTTAGGGCGATTGAAGTTGGTAATATCTTTAATTTAGGAACCAAGTTTTCAGAACCTTTTGGGCTTAAAGTACTTGATAAGCAGGGCAAATCAGTAGAACTTATTATGGGTTGCTACGGAATTGGTATCAGTCGGGTTATGGGTACCATCGCCGAACTACTAAGCGATGATAAAGGCTTGATTTGGCCGGAAGCTGTAGCGCCATTTAAGATCTATCTGGCGCGGCTGGGCGACGCCCAGGACACTGTAAGGGCTGCCGAAAAAACTTATAATGAGTTGACAGAGGCGGGCGTTAAAGTATTATATGATGACCGGCGAGACGCAAGCGCTGGCGAGATGTTCGCCGACGCCGATCTTATGGGCTTGCCACTTCGGTTGGTAGTCAGCCAAAAATCACTGCAAGAGGGTTCTGCCGAGCTTAAAAACCGTACCTCTGAGTCTACGCAGTTAATTAGGCTTGATAAACTAGTCGAAACTATAGCCAACAACCAGTAGGGTTGCTATAATTAGTCCGATTTTAGAAGTAAGTCGTCGTAAGAACAGATAAGCGTTATTCAATAATTTCGCAGGTATATTTTAAGTAGTTATGAAAAAATTATTCCATTTAACCCAAGCCGGCATTGATGAGCTCAAAACCGAGCATGAATCTTTGCTTGCCGAGCGCGGCCCGGTAGCCGAGCGTATCAAATCAGCCCGTGAGTTGGGTGATTTAAGCGAGAACGCCGAGTATCAGACTGCTCGCGAAGAGCAAGATCGCCTAGAAGTGCGCATTAGCGAAGTAGAGCACATTATTCAAAATGCCCAGGTTATTAAAAAACCCAAAGGTGACAATAAAGTCCAACTTGGATCTTCGGTAAAACTTAAGAGCAGCGGCGCCACAAAGGTCTTTCAAGTGGTGGGCACCATAGAAGCTGACCCGTTGCATGGCAAGGTTAGTGATGAGTCACCCATTGGCCAGGCTCTGCTTGGCAAAAAAGAGGGTGAGACGGTGACAATCAAAGATACTGTCTACAAAATCGCCGACATCAGCTAAATCGTAGGCGATTTAGATTTTTCATTTTTCATTTAGCATTTTTCATTGAATTTACATTTGCCATTTTCCACTGCAGATATAACTGATAAATGTTACCTGATAAATCAATGTTAAATGTGGATTGATAAATGTAAAATGTAGTTATGCAGTGGTTGAATAAAATTATTGATGAGATTATCACTCGTCACCCCGAAGGTGAGATAATTATTGAATCTGGTATTTCGCCATCGGGTAGCTATCACATGGGTTATCTTCGTGAAATTATCACTTGTGACGCCGTTAAGCAAGAACTGGAACGGCGAGGGCGTCGGGCTCGCCACATACATTTTGTAGACGATCTGGACGGCTTTAGGAAAGTACCAACCAACTTGCCGGCAGATTACAAAAAATATCTGGGCAAGCCGCTATGTGATATGCCGGCGCCAGACGGGTCTGGCCAATCGTATGCCGATTATGCGCTTAAAGATTTTTTGGACAGTGTAGACAAACTGGGTATTAAGATTGATTTAGCCCGCAGCCACGAAAAATACCGCGAGGGTTTTTTTACAGAGGCAATTGAAAAAACCTTACAAAACCTGCCTAGAGTCCGTGGGGTTTTAGAAAAAGTTTCCGGCCGAAAATTAGAAAAAGACTGGGCGCCTATCCAGGTAAACGAAGACGGTTACTTAAAAAGTCGCCGCTTTGTATTAATCGACACCAAGGCAAAAAGAATTACCTATCTGGATGCCGATGACAAAGAGCAGACTACCGATTATTGTGCCGGCGAAGTTAAATTGAACTGGCGGCTGGATTGGCCGGCCCGTTGGTGGCTGCTCAAAGTTGCCGTGGAGCCTTTTGGCCGCGATCATGCTACCAAAGGCGGTAGCTACGACACTGGCGCGGCGCTGATGAAAGAGATTTTTAGCGCACCCGCACCACTACCAATACCTTATGATTTTGTGAACCGAGCCGGCGATACCAAAAAAATGAGCGCCAGCAAAGGTAACGGCATTTTAATGAGTGAAGTTGTGACGGTTTTGCCGCCAGAAGTCGCCCGTTACTTTATTTTGCGCTATTCGCCGGATAAACAGTTGTTTTTTGATCCGCAGGGCGGAGTAGTGCGGTTGATTGATGAATTCGCCGCGCTGTTGGCAAAACCTGGCAAATCCGAAGACGAAAGAAAGCTCGTAGAACTATCTACTAACGGTTTTGAAAATACTGTCAGCAGTGTGCCGTTCTCGCACCTGGTTGCTAGTTATCAAGCTTCTTTGAAAGATGCCGACGCAACTCTTGAGGTTGTTAAACGCACCGAACATGCTGATGCAGTTGAGAAAGAGGCCAAAGTTATTAAGGCTGAACTTAAGTTCATTGAGCAATGGCTATTCAAGTGGGCGCCTGAAGAAGTCAAATTCGAGCTAGCCCAAAAAGTAGATGCCAGCCAATTTAGCGACGAGCAGAAGCAATATTTGAATCGATTGGCTGACAAAATTGTCAAGATGCTGGACGGTGCCGACGGCGAGTGGTTCCATAAAGCCATTTACGAATTTAAAGAGTCAGATAACCTTAGTTCCCAGCAACTATTCACGCCGCTTTACCGGGCTCTGATAGGTAAAGATTTTGGCCCGCGGGCTGGCTGGTTTTTATCAATTTTGCCGCGTGATTGGTTAATTAAACGCCTTCGCCTTGAAGCCTGAGGACGCACTTCGCACCGCCACTCTGCCAGCCAGCCAAGCTGGCTGCACCAGTGGCATTTGGCGCATTGCGGCGTTGCCAGCTCCAGTGCTCCCTCACTGTATTTTTTTATACAGTTCAGTCCGTGTTTCACTGGCGTCTTGTGCTACATCCAAGTGCGAGACGTGTGCCATGACATTAGTCTTGTAATGAAGATACAGGAAATACTGACTAAAAGTTCACTCGAGGCGGCGCCGCTACTTTTAGGATGCTACTTATATCGCAAGCTGCCTGATGGAATACTAAAACTAAAAATTGTCGAAACAGAAGCCTACCACCAGGACGACCCGGCCAGCCATAGTTTTCGAGGTATGACGACTCGTACCGCACCGATGTTTGAAGAGGGCGGCAGATTATACGTATATTTTACCTACGGCATGCACTACTGCGTGAATATAGTAGTCGGACAAAAGGGGGTAGGGGAGGCGGTACTACTGCGTGCTGCCGAGCCGCTAGAGGGCATAGAAGTAATGTTTAATAATCGATATGGTCCTGTACAAGGTCCGACCTTGTACAACTTGTATAACCAACATATAACAGATACTAATGTGAGAGGTCTGACCTCTCACATTAGTGGTATAACAGATATAAAAAATCTGGCTAATGGGCCGGCAAAATTAACTCAAGCCTTGGGAATAACAGACACGTCACTATCGGGAAAAATGCTTAACGGGTCAAGCATTTGGCTGGAAGCCGCCAAAGAACCCCTCAAGGCCAGTGATATTGTGGCTAGCCCGCGCATCGGTATTAAAGAAGCTACGCAAATGCCCTGGCGGTTTTATATTAAAGACAACCAATTCGTCTCGAAGTATAATAAGAACCACGATGGCTAAAAAGATCACAATTGTCTTGTGCTCTAGTGCTAATTTTTATGAACATGCACATATGATTGCGCAACAGCTACGGGCGATGGGCTATAAAACAATGGTTCCGGTAACGCTTGGAAAAATGAAAAAAACCAAAAACTTTAACGCCGACGACTATAGAATTTGGTACAAAGATCCTAGTGGATATAAGCGTAAAACTTATTTAATGAGAAATCACTTTGACAAAATAGTTTCAGGCGATGCTATCTTGGTCGTCAATGATGAAAAACGAGGAATAAAGGGCTATATTGGCGCTAATGTTTTGATGGAAATGGGACTCGCATTTCATTTAAGAAAACCCATATTTGTTTTAAATAATGTGCATGAAGATATGCCGGTTTACGAAGAGATTCGAGCCATGAACTGTTTAATGCTTAATGGAAATTTAGATAAAATAAAACTATGACAGAGCAGACACAAACCGCAATTTTTGCCGCC
>PFEG01000010.1:153-10890 GCA_002793885.1 Candidatus Saccharibacteria bacterium CG10_big_fil_rev_8_21_14_0_10_47_8 | reverse complement strand
CCACCGGCCATGCCGAAGCAGTTAAAATCATCTATGATCCCAACTTAATCAGCTATAAAACTCTTCTAGAACAATTTTTTCGGATGCATGACCCAACCCAGCTAAACAGGCAAGGTCCGGATATTGGCGATAGTTATCGCTCGGCTATTTTTTACAATAATGACGCCCAAAAGCACGATGCCCAAAAAATGATTGATGAGCTTAATAGCTCCGGCCAATTTAAAAAACCAATCGTCACAACTCTGGAGCCAGCTAGAACTTTTTGGTTGGCCGAGGATTATCACCAAAAGTATACGGAAAAAACCGGTAGGGGCATGTGCCACGTAACCTACAGAGCGACTGAGTTCAATAAGTAAGTGCAACACCTTGAGATAATCAAGGTGTTATGAAGTACAAGCAACTATCAATTGAAGAAAGAGAAAAAATACAAGAACTACTTTGGCAGAAAGTGTCTGTGAGAGATATTGCCAAAGCCTTAGGACGTAATGCCTCATCCATCAGCCGAGAGATAAAACGTAACCAAACAGAACAGCGCCAGCTGTATAGGCCAAGGTTAGCCCACGAACAAGCCCTGGAGCGTCGAACTCACCGCGGTCAGCGTAAACTAGATACTGACCACTCGCTGCTGAAATATGTAAAAACCTACCTTGAGCTTGGCTGGAGCCCAGAACAGATTGCCGCCAAGTCTGTTGAGTTAGTTGGCGTCAACATCTCCCATGAAGCCATTTACCAATATATCTATGCCCAGGTTCATCGAGGCGGCCGGGGCTACGTTAAACCTGGTCATGAAGACCTCAGGCCATACCTCGCACGCTATCGTAAACGTCGTATGAAGAAAGGCCTTAGGAAGTCTTACCGTATCCGTAAAGGGCCACTGCCTTCCATTGACACGCGGCCCCAGACGAAGCCAGTACCAGGACTGTCGTAGGCCACTGGGAAGATGACTCAATGGTTTACACCCCAACCTGCCCAGTTCGTCTCAGAACAACCAATGAGCTTGCCTCGGGTATTGTTTTCATTGCAAAAACTAAAGACTCGACCATGGCCGAAGCCAACCGGATTACCAATGAGCGTTTAGGTAACCTACAGCCAGGTTTTCGGAAGACACTAACCAGAGATCGGGGTCACGAAAACCTAGGTTTTGCGGAGCTGGAGCAGAGTTTAGGCATTAGCTGTTACTTTGCCCATGCGTACCATTCCTGGGAACGGGGAGCGAACGAGAATGTCAACGGACTCATCAGGCGTTTCTTCCCGAAAGGCACTGACTTCCGCATGCTCAGTGAGGCAGACATAGCCCAGGTTGAGCATTTATTAAACAGCCGGCCGCGTAAAAGACTTGGCTGGAAGACTCCTTATGAGGTATTTTATGAGTTAACGGGTGTTGCACTTCGGGATTGAATGTAGGTCGGTCTAGCTGGACAAAAAATAAGGCTTATGCTACAATAGATATATTGTTCAAGATGAATCCAGGTTTAGTGACCGTTTAACCCAGGCTTCATTAAGAGGCAACGAGTTAAATTAAACAAACCAAAGGATTCTTTTTTATGCGCTCAAATTCGCACAACCATGGTCCGCGCCGCCTGGGCACGCGCCATTTTGGTCCCAGCACCCGCTCAAACAGCAGGAACCGGGGCGCCAAACAAACCATTCACCCCAGCCGTTTTGTCAAAACGGCTAACCCAGCCTTGGTTGGTGACTATAAGTCCCAGCACAGTTTTAATGATTTTGCCATCCATCCTATTTTAAAAAGCAACGTGGCCATCAAGGGTTATAAAAGTCCTTCCGAAATCCAGGATAAGACTATCGTGTTGGGCCTGGCTGGGCAGGATGTCGTGGGCGTGGCTAATACCGGGACCGGTAAAACTGCCGCGTTTGCGCTGCCAATACTTAATAAATTACTACATGACCGGGATGCTATGGGCCTGATTATCGCACCAACCCGTGAACTGGCTATTCAGATTGAAGAGCAATGCCGGCAGTTTGCGAAAAATAGCGGGTTATCCGGTGCGCTACTGATTGGCGGATTACCCATGGGCCGCCAAATTAACGCTCTCAAAAATCATCCGCGCATCATAATTGGTACCCCCGGGCGTATTAAAGACCATGTCGGCCAGGGTACGCTGCGGCTTAGCGGCTGCACGATGGTAGTGTTAGACGAAGTAGACCGAATGCTAGACATGGGCTTTTTGCCTGACGTGCGTTTTTTGCTGGACCTGCTGCCACAGAGCCGCCAATCTTTCTTCTTTTCAGCAACCCTAGGTCCCACAGTTAATGATCTTATTAAAACATTCACTCGCGACGCGGTGACCATCAATGTAAAAGCCGGCGAAACCAGCGACAATGTCCACCAGGACATCGTGCCCTACGATGGTAAAACAGAGAAGTTGGATCGTTTGCATGATGTTTTGATAGGTGAGAGAATCGGCAAAACACTGATTTTTGGTAATACAAAGTACGGCGTAGAGCGACTGGCAAAAGAATTGATAGCCCGCGGTTTTAAGGCGGATGCCTTGCACGGCGGCAAGAACCAGGGGCAACGCCAACGTGCCTTGGACAGTTTTCGGGAAGGCAATATTAACGTACTAGTGGCTACAGATGTGGCAGCCCGCGGCATAGATGTAATAGACATCACTCACGTAATTAACTTTGACGTACCCAAGACCTATGATGATTACAGCTACCGCATTGGACGGGCTGGCCGAGCCGGTAGAACCGGTTACGCACTGACGTTCGTGGCCGCCTAAAGAATGTTCGCCAGACGCTGACACACGTTATAATAGCCTCAGAATGTTAAAAGTTAGCGACCAGCAATTTGAGCAGATGGTGAGCGATGGTATTGATGCCATCCCGCCGCTTTACCAAGAACATTTGCAGAATGTAGCGTTTATAGTTGAGGATTTTCCCAGCCCCAAACAGCGCTATGAGCTTGGTCTGGCGTGCGACCAAACATTATTTGGTCTGTATGAGGGCGTACCGCTGCCCAGTAGGAGCGGCGCCACCAAATTACTACCCGATAAGATTACAATTTTTAAAAACCCAATCCTGGCTGCTAGTTCATCAATTTCTGAAGCCAAAGAGCAGGTTCGCCACACCATCTGGCACGAAGTTGCCCACTACTACGGTCTGGATCATAATCGCATTCATCACCTGGATCATAAAAACAAGTAACAAATTTTTATAGGAAAAGGGCAGAACCGGTTCGCCTCGGCGAAGCCGCCGTAAAAAATAGTCTGAATTTATGATATGATTTGGCTATGCTAGCCGTAAGACTATCCTCGCTAAAAGCATTTACCGGCTCAAAAATTAGCTACGTAAACCTGCGCAAAATGAACTTGGTAGCTGCTGCCTTGCACGCGCTGCAGGGCGTTGCGGTATTAATCCTGGCTGACCCGAGCCGCGGAATCGAACCCATAACCACCAGTTATTTGACTCAAGACAAGCTGGCCAGTGAAGCCGCTGGGCACCCTGTTTTGGTTACTGCTACTCACCATTTATTTGACCTCAGGCTGGCCTATTTAGTCGCGGCCTTTTTCTTTATAAGCGCCATTGCCCATTGGTTAGTGGCAAATAACTACTATAGAAAATATAAAAAAGATTTACGGCAGGGGATTAACCGGGCCCGCTGGGTAGAATATGCCTTTTCGGCCAGTACCATGATGGTAGGCATCGGCTTGCTGTCGGGTATCACGGATTCCTCCAGTTTATTAATGATATTTGGCCTGACCGCCGTGATGAGCTTAATGGGCTGGGTCATGGAAGTTCATAATCAGACAACCAGCAGGACCAATTGGCTTAGCTATTTAGTAGGAGTTGTTGCCGGTATTATTCCATGGCTGGTAGTGGCTGCTTACGTGAAAGGTGCGGTTGTTTATGGTAGCGGCGTACCAACTTTTGTGTACTTTATTTATGCTAGCCTCTTCATTTTGTTCGCTAGCTTCGCGATTAATATGTATCTACAGTATAAAAAAATCGGCCACTGGAGTAATTATCTGTATGGAGAGAGGATTTATATTATCCTGAGCCTGATTGCTAAGAGCGCTTTGGCTTGGCAAATTTTTGCTGGTACTTTGAGGCCTTAGTTATGCCAAAACAGCAGCCAAACCCTAAAACAGCTTCAATCATAGTCATAATTATAGCGATACTTTTAGCTGTAGTTTCGGCTCTGGCCGTCTGGCTGGCCGGGTAACTTAATAAATTTTTTGTTTTTGCTTAGCGCTTATGCTAATATCCAGCTAAGTAATAAGGGCTAGGTATCAAAATTATGCCACCAAATGATCCGTACCAACCAACTAGTTCTGTGTCTGACCCATCACTAGCGCCGCAGCCACATCAGTTCCAGGCTGCTCCTAATCCGGAATGGTCTGCTCCTTTGCCGCCAGAACCAGTTAAAGAACCAGAACCAAGGCTCAGCACCTCGGATACTAGTTTGCCGGTTCCAGTTGTCAAAGTACTTAGCGTTCACGGCGTGGAATATGCCATGATGACCATAGCTCTTTGGGTGACAGCCGCGGCAATGGCGTGGGCGTTGCTTAACCTAATCAACAGCGGCACATCTTTTGATCTTCTAATAGTGCCCGTATCGGCATTAATAACTTCTTTGCCAATTTTTGGGCTGCTCTTTATAAGGCTGCGTAGTGCCGAATTATCCAATCCATCCTTGCGAATAGACCCGTCAAAGCGTAGATGGTCGCAAACCACGCAGCTATTAGCATTTGTTACATGCCTAGTTAATCTATCGGTATTTGCGTATATAGCTTTGCAAAAAGTTAGCGGTAACTCAGATACGTCCATTGGTAAAACCATAGCGGATCTGCTAGTAATTCTAGTTATTGCCGGTGGCATCCTGGCTTACTATTGGTTTGACGAACACCGCGGTTTGAAGGGCAAGAATTAGTAACTTACATTGTAGTTTATGAAAAAATATTACGTTGGCTTGATGGTTTTAATGATTGGGACCATTGGCCTGTTAGTTATAACCCTAGGTCAAGCCAAAACCGCCAAACAAGACAAAGAAACGCTCGATAAAGCCTATTCGACATCAAGCAAATTAGATGACTACATAAGTCAAAAACGAACAATTCCTACTAGTCTCGCCGATGCCAATATTAAGAATGTGCCAAGTACCGTAACTTACGAAAAAATAAGTTCCACTGAGTATAAATTTTGCGCCACATTCTCAAGAGCCAGCGACGGTTATGACGCTGGCTGGGGATCTCTCTTTACCGGGGCGCTGTATGGTTCCCAAGACACAAGCAGCAACGACACCTTCGGCGATTCAGGTACACAAGAATACTTTCAGGCTTATAAGCTATATTCCCATAAAAAAGGCGAAAACTGTCAGACCGTAAAACCTTATATTTTTAATAATTCATACTGTCAGGACTTTTCGTCAAGCTCTAATTACGGGTGCCTGAATAACAATAGTTCATCTTCCGACTCCTCCACTATAAATCTTTAGTCGGATGATACTGATACAATAGATTAATCCGCCAAACTTTTTTGTCAGTAGTGTTTTCTGTGGTAGGTTCTTAACTAAAAGAGTTTGATGTTTGGTGGTAAGTCAAAAAAGTTTAGGAGGATAAATGGCATATGAGAGATCGCCGAGCTATAAGCCCGGCCAAACTGCGGCCTATAAGCTTAGCCGCAGTAAAATAGAGAATTTTATAAGGTGCCCCAGATGTTTTTGGCTAGACAGACGCCTTGGCATTGGCCAGCCCAGCATGCCACCGTTTTTAATCAATAGTGCAGTGGATGAACTGCTTAAAGCAGAGTTTGATACTTACCGTGAAAAAGGCGAACAGCACCCCTGGCAGATTGAGTTTAAAGTAGATGCCAAACCATTCAAGCACGCCAATCTTAACCGATGGCGGCATACTTTTACTGGCGTACAGCATCTGCATGAGCCGACCAATCTGTTAATTTTTGGCGGCGTTGATGATGTGTGGGAAACACCCAAGGGCGAACTTGTAGTGGTGGATTACAAAGCTACTGCTAAAGCTAAAGAAATTACTGACCTTGAAGATTCTAAATGGCATGATGCTTATCGGCGGCAAATGGAAGTCTACCAATGGCTGTTGCGCGGTGAGGGCCACAAAGTCAGTGACACCGGATATTTTGTCTATGCCAACGGTATCTCCAAAAAGGATGGCTTTTTCAATAAAGTAGAATTTAGAACTAATGTTTTTCCGTACAAGGGTAGCGATAAATGGGTAGAGCCGACTCTATTAAAAATTAAAAAAACCCTAGAATCGGACAAAATGCCCAAAGAGTCTGCGGACTGTGAATACTGCGCCTACGCTCGGTCCCGTACGGAGCTAACCTTGAGGGCGCTAAGAAGGCAAAGCAAATAGTATCAATAAACTGGGTTGAAAGACTGGAGGACTAAAAGCCAGTCCGTTTAATTCCTCGAGTCCGGATTAAAAAGGTAGACCGAATAACTAGTTTATTGTATAATACATATGTAGAAATGGGCGTAGTTTGTCCAGTACCTTGAATTCCAAAAATCCATTTCATGGATTGGCAAAAGGACGTGCACGATGTTCCCTCGTTTAGGAGTGGTTCTAGTCGCCATCGTCATCATCGCGGCTTTTGGTAGCTGCGTGCCGGGGATGCAGCCGGCTGAAGCAGCTGGAGTCTACGGCCCAGGCTGTAACGTACGTGGCTGGGCGCCGGTGAACGTGCCCCACAACACCATCGATGGTCACGCGTTTGTCTCCTGCCATCGTCGCAAGCCAAGCAACCGTATCGAGATCACCTATACAATTGAGCGATACGACCATGCAGAAACCGCTTCCGGCGTGCCCGTCAAGTGGGTCACGCGGACGTTTCGCAACGTTCAGACCACGTCGAGTGGCACCATGATTAGCTGGCGTTGCAAGCCAGGCGAGTGGGGATACTACGAGCTCTGGGCTGACGCCAAGATCTTCGATCCGCCACGCACGACCAGTAACACCCACTGGGAGAGCGTCAGGGTGCATCTGGCCTGTCCAGGTCCACTCAAGCGCAGCAGCAGCTCCGAGGCACCAAGCAATGTCCAACTCTACCGCCTGCCAGGGGGCGTAATCCCTGGCAGCACCATTCCTGGTTTTATGTTTGAGCTTAACAGTTTTGAGTTAACGAAATTTTTTATAATCATTTGAGCTATAATTATGGCATGCTAGATATCCGATTTATCCGGGAAAATCCTGAACTGGTAGCCGAAAAATCCAAACAAAAGGGTTACGAAGTTGATATTGCTAAACTTTTGCAGCTAGACAAGCGCCGGCGGGAGATGCTTAGCGACATTGAAACGGTCCGGGCCCAGCGCAATGAACTGGCAGAGCAGGCCAAGGGCCAGCCGCCATCGCCGGAAGCAGTCGAGAAGGGTAAACACCTCAAAAACCATTTAACAGACTGCGAAGCCCGTCTAAAATCGGTTGAAGAAGAACTTAGTAAATTACTAAAAGCAGTACCCAACATGCCGGCCAATGATGTGCCTGTTGGAACCAGCGAGGCCGAGAATGTTGCCACCAAAGAATGGGGCGAAAAAACACAGTTTGATTTTGAACCAAAAACCCATTGGCAGATTGCTGAAACTCGGGGTTTAATTGATAAAGAACGGGCTGCTAAAGTAGCCGGAAGCCGCTTTGCTTACATAAAAGGCGGTTTGGTAAAGATGCAATTCGCCATTATGCAATTTGTAGCCGAGACTTTGACAAATGAAGAAACGGTTAAAAAAATTATTCAGGATGCGGAGCTTGATGTTGTATCTAAGCCCTTTGTTCCGGTGTTACCACCGGCTATCGTCAATTCTAAAGCCTACGAGGTAACCTCCAGGCTGGATGCCAAGGAAACAACTTACAAACTGGCCGATGACGAGCTTTGGTTAAACGCCAGTGCCGAACACAGCCTCTGTAACATGTATATGAACGAGATTTTACCGGCTGAGATGCTGCCGATAAGATACATTGGCTACTCTACCAGTTTTAGGCGCGAGGCTGGTACTTACGGCAAAGATACAGAAGGCATTATCCGTATGCACCAATTCGATAAGCTGGAAATGGAAATCTTTTCTGTTCCCGAAAGCGGTTTAGGTGAACATTTGCTTCTTATTGCCGTGCAGGAATATTTGATGCAGCAGCTAAATTTGCCATACAGGGTACTTAACAAATGTACGGCCGACATTGGCAAAGCTAACGCCCGTGGTGTTGATATAGAAGCCTGGCTGCCAGGGGACAAACGCTATCTAGAGACTCATACCGCCGATTATATGACCGACTACCAAGCCCGTGATTTGCAAACAAGGACTAAAAATGGTGGGGGCAAGACCGTTTTGGTCCACACCAACGACGCCACAGCTTTTGCCATGGGCCGGACAATGGTGGCGATAATTGAAAATTACCAAACAGCCGAAGGCAAAATACAAATTCCCCAAGTCCTGCGAACCTACATGCACGGTCAGAATATAATTTAGGCTTTTATCCTTAGCATTCACACTGGTTTTAGGATAAAATATAAGTTAGCTTTGACGCTAAAAGAGCAGACAAATTCTAGGAGATATGACCGTCCAACCTTTGGGACTATTTGAATTATGAATACTAAGTTTCTAAAAAAAGTTTTAGGTGACCCGCAGGCCGCTACTATTAAGCGGCTTAGAAAACGGGTCAAACAGGTTAACGCGCTGGCTGACAAATATAAAAAAATGCCCGGTGCCAAGCTCAAAGACCAAACTGCTGTGCTCAAAAAAAGACTGGCGGATGGCGACAGTCTGGATAAAATTTTGCCCGATGCCTTCGCTGTGGTTAGGGAAGCAGCCACCCGCACCTTAAAACAGAGACACTTTGACGTACAGCTGATTGGCGGCATGGTGTTGCACGAAGGCAACGTATCGGAAATGAAAACCGGCGAAGGCAAAACCCTAGTAGCTACGTTACCAATTTATCTAAATGCCCTAGAGGGCAAAGGCGCCCATGTTGTAACCGTAAATGACTATCTGGCCCAGCGTGATGCCGGCTGGATGGGCCAAATCTATGACTTTCTGGGCTTGAGTGTGGGGGTCATCATTCCTGATCAATCATATGTATATGACGCCGCTTACGAAAATAAAGACCATTTTGACGAGCGTATGCATCACTTAAGGCCGGCGACCCGCCAGGAGGCTTATGGGGCGGATATAACCTATGGCACCAATAACGAGTACGGCTTTGACTACCTGCGCGACAATATGGTCCGAGAAGAAGACCAACTGCGGCAACGTGACTTACACTACGCCATCGTGGATGAGGTGGACTCCATCCTGATTGACGAGGCCCGAACACCGTTGATTATCAGCGCGCCGGCTACAGCCAGCGGTGCTGCTTACCTACAATTCGCCAAAGTTGTTCTCCCGCTTAAAGAAACCGAGCACTTTGAAAAAGACGAAAAACGCCGCAGCGTGATTTTGACCGATGACGGCGTGGAGCTGGTAGAAAAAATACTGGGTATCGGCAACCTTTACGCTACCGAAAATCTGCGGACTATCTATCACTTGGAGCAAGCTCTGCGCGCCGAAACGCTATTTAAGCGTGACAAGGACTACGTGGTTACGACCGAGGGCGAGATCGTCATAGTTGATGATTTCACTGGCCGGCTGCTGCGCGGCCGCCGCTATAACGAAGGCCTGCATCAGGCAATCGAGGCCAAAGAAGGCGTGGAAGTCCAAGAAGAATCCATGACGCTGGCGACTATTTCTTTCCAAAATTACTTCCGGCTTTATAAAAAGCTGGCCGGCATGACCGGTACGGCCATGACCGAAAGTGAAGAGTTTCACCAGATTTATAAACTAAATGTTGTGGAAGTACCGGCTAACCGCAAGCTAGTTCGTAATGATTTGCCGGATCGGATATACAAGACCGAAAATGGTAAGATGCGCGCTATCGCCGCTGAAGTCAAAGAGCTCCATAAAAAAGGTCAGCCAGTACTTTTGGGTACGGTTAGCATCGAGAAAAACGAAGTATTATCGGCAATGTTAAAAAGTGCGAGCGTGCCTCACCAGATTCTAAACGCTAAAAATAACGAACGCGAGGCAGCCATTGTGGCTAAGGCTGGACACACTGGCGCCGTAACGCTGGCTACCAACATCGCCGGGCGTGGTACCGACATTGTGCTTGGCGAGGGAGTTAAGGAATTGGGCGGTTTGTTCGTGCTGGGCACTGAACGGCATGAGTCGCGCCGCATAGACAACCAGCTGCGTGGCCGTTCCGGCCGCCAAGGCGACCCCGGAGTCACTCAATTTTATGTGTCCTGCCAGGACGACCTGATGCGAATTTACGGTGGCGACCGGATTGCCAGTATCATGGACAAATTAAAGGTCGACGACAAAACTCCTATAGAAAGCCGGATGATCAGCCGTAGCCTAGAGGGCGCGCAGAAAAAAGTTGAAGGTTTTAACTTTGACCAACGCAAAAACGTCGTGCAGTACGACGACGTTATGAACCGTCACCGCCGAGCAATTTACATTATGCGCCGGGAAATTTTAAAATCTGGCGACATCAGCCCTAGAATCCGTAAGTTTATTGAAGAGGAGGCTCGAGCTCTGGTCCAACACCCGGAATCAACCAGCGAGACTTATGAGTCAATTTTGACGGAAGCGTTTCCACTTGACGAGCCAACTCTTGATAAACTTTTTGATACAGCCGCCGATAAGTTTGAGAACGCCCTAAACAATACGGCCAGCGAGCTTTACGTCCGGCAGGAAAAGGCCTTCAGTAGCGAAGTAAT
>PFEG01000010.1:0-147 GCA_002793885.1 Candidatus Saccharibacteria bacterium CG10_big_fil_rev_8_21_14_0_10_47_8 | reverse complement strand
GGTGGAGCGCGATATCTATCTACAGGTTCTGGACAATCTATGGATGCAACATCTGGAAAATATGGATCACTTACGCCAAGGTATACACTGGATATCCGTTGGCCAGCGCGACCCGCTGGTTGAGTACCGCCGCCAGGGCCAAATATT
>PFEG01000016.1:16454-16790 GCA_002793885.1 Candidatus Saccharibacteria bacterium CG10_big_fil_rev_8_21_14_0_10_47_8 | reverse complement strand
TTTGATTCTGCCTTCGGACTCAATGTGCTCGAGGTCTGCCCTTGAAGCATAGCCCTCTTTAAGTGCCCACCGTACCCCATCCTTAAGAACTTTTTCCAGGTCAGAAAGGCCGAGGTCAAGTTTGCCGCCTCTTCCAGTACCGGCCGGTATAGCGCGGGATAGCTCGTAAGCCAGAGCTTCGCGAGCGGGCCCTAAATCCTTTTTGTTTAAATTGCTCAGCAGCAAACGCACTCCGCAGTTTATGTCGTAGCCGATACCGCCCGGAGAAATAGCTCCATCTGGTAACAAAGTTGCCGCTACTCCGCCAATTGGAAAGCCGTAGCCCTCATGCATGTC
>PFEG01000016.1:0-16438 GCA_002793885.1 Candidatus Saccharibacteria bacterium CG10_big_fil_rev_8_21_14_0_10_47_8 | reverse complement strand
TGTTCAACAATGCCCGGTAGAGTCGCGACGTTGACTAGCTGGGCCAGAGAGCGGTCCTTAAAAGCGTCTTGCAGCGTCTCAGCAGAAGCAAAGAATCTTGCTGGCACTCGCATATCGTTTCGATATGACACGGGTATTTCCCACTCATAAGGACCGGCTTGAACCACGTCTTCCTCTTTGACCATCTGTAGCCGGTCGGTATATTTCCGCTTCGTTGTTGGCATAATACCTCCATTCGCGTTAGGGGTCTTATTTATCAGTTTATCAGTGACTGCTATCACCAATATGAAAATGGATTCCAAGCTAAGATCATTTGTCAAAAACCTGGCGCAGTATCGGTTTTACTTCTTCGAGAATTTTCTTCTGATCTACTGGTAACTTGCGCCCCGCTCGGTTAATGTAAAAATTTAACATCGACGTTGCTGATTGATAAGCGGTTCCTTTCCGGCGCGAGCTGCGCTCTGCAGATCTTTTTAGTGATAGGGCAATTTTATGAGGGTCACGCCAAGTAAAAATACCCGGTTCTAAATCAAGTGCCTGGCTATGCTTAGTAACTACCTGTGACCACTTCTTCTGCTGCTGGTTTGTCATAGTTTTATTATGGGGCTCTTTTTGGCCTCGGCCCACAGAACTTCGGTACCTATTTTTTGACAAAGAGCGCTTAAGTTGAGTAAAGACGGTCATTTCTCCAGTTCCCCATTCTTATTTGCTAAGCCAGTAAATCGTTCCGTAAGGCCTTTAACTTCTTCATCCTCGACCTGACCGAAGTTAAGATAGTAGTTTCCGATGGCCCAAAAAGTACCATCCGGTATATGAAGTACTACGGTTCGCTCTGTAAGGTTTTTTAACTTTTCCACGGTGTCCTTAGGGGCAACAGGTACGGCTACAACAACCTCTTTTGGCCGACGTTTCCGAAGATCTGCAATTGCTGCTATCATGGTCAATCCCGTAGCTATCCCGTCGTCAACGACGATAGCAGTTTTATCCTTCGCAGGAATGTTTGGTTGGCTGCCTAGATAACTTAGGCGGCGGCGCTTAGCTTCACCCCGTGCTTGCTGAATTTGACTCTCTCGCCACTGTTTGGTTGTTGAGCTAAGCTCAGCTTCGTTCCAGATTGGTTCACCAGTCTCAGTCACGGCGCCGATAGCATATTCAGGAGAAAGCGGGTGACCGATTTTGCGGGCAATGATCAAGTCGAGCGGAACATTTAGGTGTTTAGCTACCTCAATTCCAACCGCAACTCCGCCTCGCGGTAAGGCGTAAACTACAGCGTCAGTGTCTCTATAGCCTTCCAGGCTGACCGCCAGTTTTTTGCCTGCCTCAGTTCGATCCTGAAATATCATAACTTAGTCCTTGCCTTTGGAGCTTAATAACGTCCAGGCTTGTTCGCGGATAAGGTTTACGTCTTTGCGGTCCGGGTTGCCCTTGATGGCTTTGGGCAAGAGATAGGGGTAGGAATTAGCCCTGCGGTAAATAGGGGTCAGGTACTGCACGCCGGCAAAAATTAAAGGCACCCGCTTGTTTTTTAGAAATTTGTGCAAGCGACTGTCGATGTGTCTAAAAAACTGGAAAAGTTCTTCCTTATCGATCTCCTTTTCGTTGGATTGGCTATGGAATGCTTCAGAGCGGGCGGCCCGGCTGGCTGGCGCGACAGCGTGAGTTTCGGACCAGTGCTCATATTCGTCTAGCCTCAAGTCGTCTTTGAGATTGGAAGGTAAATTTTTTAAGGCAACTTCTTTGAGAGTGTAGTGACCACCTTGATAAAAACGTACTTGGTTATGACTGACGGCTAGAACGTAGTAGGCTTGCTCATTTTCCAGCACAGCTTGCAGCGGCTCAATTTCAAAGCCTTGCTTAATGGTTAAATGGTAGGGCAGGTCGTGGTCTGGCAGTAAGTAGTAGCGAAAAAATTTTGGATGGGCAAATATGGCTAAGCCTGCGCCACGCAAATGCCAGAACTCGTTTTTGCTAAGCAGCGCTCTGGCCCTAACTGTGGTTTTGCGTATCAAGCTAGGTTCGATACCTTCGATAGCTAATCTACGCTCGGATTCCCGCAGCATATTTTTAAGCTGCACCTTATTAGGATTTATGCCAGCGCGTTCTTCTATATAAGGAGCGTAAATCGTTACACAGTAAGGTTCATCGAACGTGGTAAGGTCTTTGATATCCTCTTTGGATGGAAGATAGAACATTTTATCCCCTTTCTTTGGCGCTTGGATGCTCCGCCGGCTGATGTTTGGTAAATTTAAAATAGCCAAGCACAATGGTTACGATCAGCCCGACGGTGGCTACGGCGAATCTGTACTTATTGCTATCGGTGGCCATGCCCCGGCCAATCCCGTAAAGCAGCGTAAAGATGTCGCCCAGCAACAATCCATCGGCAATGACGCCCAACTTCTCGGCCACAAGTAGCGAAATTACCAAAACAACGACCGCACAAGACAGAATAATGACTGAGGCATTGCGATTGTAGTGTTGCATCTCTTTATCGTATGCTTTTTGTTTGACGTCAAATGCTTTTTGTTGCTGCTGCTCTTCTGCTGTGAGCTCCTTACCATAGAACATCGGCGGCTCTGGCGCCTTCGGCGCTGTGTAAAACACCGCTATGCCCATGCCAATAAATATGACTAAAAACAAACCAACAAAAAACGTGTAAATATACCGTATCATCGTGCTCTCCTTAGTCTTGAGGACTTCTTAAGTGTTCAGGGACAGATTGACTCTCCTCCTCGAGCAGCTTCTCGAGCAAACTGCATTGGTTCAAAAAATCGTTACGGCTGTTAAACAGTATTCCTTGTGAAAAAAGTCTAAGAAAATCAATTATTTCCTTGTCGCAGCCAAGATGTTCAGCGTGTTGTACGATACCTAGTCCAGTGATCGGGAAATTCCTGATCTCTCTGGCTAATAACTTTAAGCTGTTTATTCTTGGGAGCTGTTCCGTGTACATCATAACCCTCCTTCTTTATACGCTTTGTTGCTTTCTTATCATTGGCCGTGTCGCCGTGAGGAAGTTCTAGCACAACCACGTCTTTGTTTTTAAAACGGCGCAGCTTTTCAACCGCTGTTCGACCTGCTTACTCACGGCTTTGGTAGACCACTTATTACCTCCTTTACTCGATTTTTATTGGTTTAGTCTTTTTTTGTTCTTCCATTGGCATAGTAATCGTTAACTTGCCGGCCTTTAGCGCGCACTTAACATCGCCCGTATTGGCTTCTGGCGGTAAAGAAAGACAACGCCAGTAGCTTCGGCTGCTCTCACGGAGCAGGTACCGACGATTAGCAGCTTCTTTTCCCTCTTTTTCTTTATGCTCTGCACTAATTTCTAACCCTTCACTCATAGCTGTTACTTCTATCTCATTTTTTTTAAAGTCTGGTAAGGCTACCTTGGTAATCAGCTTACCGTCTTCTGTATACATATCAACGGACGATACATCAGCAAATGTTGGAACTGAGTTCCAGCTCTGATCTAGCATCTTACTAAACTCTCTTTCGACATCTAGCAGCTTCCTAAAAGGGCTCTTTCTAACTAATGGCATCTTAAATCCTCCTTCTTAAGTTACGTGTGTTAAAGTCGCAAAGCCGGGAACCTACCATGTACGGTCGTCTCACGCGAAAAGGCGTGTCGAATTACTGATGCAACCCACAGGATGAGTACATCGGCGGCTAATATGACAAATAGAACTTCGCTAGCAACGATTAGCCCGGCTACGACTAAGCCAACACCAGCCAGGGCCAGAGTCCATTCCACGGCTCCCCAGGTGTTGAAGTGAGTGAAGTCTTCCTCGTCAAAAGTGGCCATCAAGAGCCCCAGAAAACCCGTGCTGGCAACAGCCGTTCGCCAACTGCCAATAAACGCCCAGTCATAGTCTCGAATCTTAGCTACCAACACCACACCAATAACTATCGCTATGGCTGTAGTGAATAAATCCTTCCATGAAAACTTTTTCATTTTAGACCCCCCATCCATGATTATTAATATTTTTTCTCAAAGTTGTTTGTTCTCTTTTTTCTCCATATGCCACACCTCCTCCATTACTACCTAAATGATGTATTTAATCTGCTAAATGTTCAGTGTTTATGGTCACAATTTATCCAGATCAGAGCTTGCTGTGTATTTTTTCGTCCTCTTTTGAGCGTATAATCAAGGTGGGATTAACAGTTTATGATGGATGCTAAAACCAGACCTAATTCGGAGCTAATTGACCGATTTAAGCAAGGACGTAAGCTGGCGTATCGTAAAGGCGAAATTATCCTGCGGGCCGCTGAAGAACCAAGCGGAGTTTACTATATTAGCCAGGGCTTCATCAGGGTTTATTCGATCACCGACCAAGGCGAAGAAAACACCCACATCATTTATAAAACAGGCGAAGTATTCCCTTTAATTTGGGTTTTTAACAGTATCGCCAGAAATGTCATTTACGAATCACTTGGCGAAAGCCGGCTTTGGCGGCTACCAAAGGATGATTTACTTCATCTAGTGAAGACTTCACATAACATTTCCTACTCTCTGTTACGCCAAGCGGTTAACCTGTTTAATATTTTTGCCGATCGGCTAGATAACTTGGAATATACAGACGCTTTTGAAAGAGTAGTTTACAGGCTACTCTTTTTAGCTGGACGCTTCGGTCAAAAAAAAGGCAAGAAAATAATAATCAACGCTCCCATTACCCACCAACACATAGCCAGCTCAATTAACTTAGCGAGGGAAACTGTTAGCCGTGAAATTGAAATACTAGAGCGTAAAGACCTGATATCTCATCAAAAACGCCTGATAGTCCTAAACGATATCACAAGGTTAGAAAACTTAATTGGCGAATCAATCAGTCCGAACCTTTGGGGGCTGAAATAATCTCTTTGGTGGCTATAATCCTAGCTCGCTTCTTTTTATCTGTCGGTAGGCCGGTTGGCAACAAATAACCCTGCCATTTTTTTCTTCCGACGTGCAGCTCTAAATGCTTCTGGTCAACCAGCTTGGGTTCGTCCTTAACCTCATATAGTCGGTACTTACCCGTGGCTAGCAAATAATCAACTTTGTGCGGGTTGTGCGAAGTAACTAGAATTTCACCAGTACCGTTAACAGCTATCCAGGCGAGTTGGGCATCGTCAAGCATCAGTATTTTGACGTGATCTTTGGTCTCGACTAATTTATACTCGCCATCCTTTAGTAGTTTTACCATGATACGAAATTATAACTGCTCAAAAAAATATAGTATGTGACGGTGGTTACAGAAAAAAGGTGACAACGGCTACGGAAACAGTTTGTGTAGTGCTTATAGTTAAGGCTAACAATCACCGATAATAGTGGGATGGTTGAAAGGAGGGAGTTTGAGCTAAAATAACCATGTCGGTTAGGCGTGGTTTATCGGGATAAAATAGTAACTTAAGAAAAGAGGGCGCATATGTTTTTGCAACATAAAAGTGTAAAAAATAAAGAGCCCAAAATAAAATACGAAGACTACTTAAGCCTTGAATCAGAGCCAAAATACTCAAAAACCCATAAGGTTAATCAGTACCTAGATGAAGAATTGCTGGCTAACAGGTTTTTTCTAAAGCGACGAGTCTGGAAAAATATGGATAAAATTAGACGGACTAATGCCCGTCTAAACACGCCTCATCAGTCACATGATAAGAGGGTATTTAAACCACGCCACTTACACATGCCCGTTTAGTTTTACATAATTTAGTGAGGCTAGTCACTGCGCAGCAAAGCTTCGTGGGCTTTACTTAAATTATGAGGTTAAAATGCAGTCAGTCGACATAGAACCAAACGCAGAAGAAAAGCTCGAAAGACTTAAGGGGGATTTCGACAAACCTTTTAGTCCTCCTGTGGACATCAAGGAGAAGATTCCTAAAGACTACCCCTCTCTTGATACGGGGATTGATGAACACGAATGGTATGACGTGGGCGCAACTATAGCTTCAGCAGCCGATATCATTAAAAATAAGGTGGTGCTTAAATACCGCCGGCCGGTAAAACTACCATTAAAAAAATACGCGAGGAAGCTAAAACTAAAGAACAAACGATGAAAAACAGGAGGAACTCTCCGCCCCACTATACCCAGTTTTTATGCATACCCGACCAAGAAACTCCGAAGCAACGCTTGGCTGAGCATATTGGTGTGGAACTTGACGCCGTACTCAACTACTTTTCTGGCTGTTCATAGTACGAGACCAATCTCGCCTCTTCAACGATGTGCCCCTTAATTGTTTCTTGGACTTCACTCTTGGTGGGTTGTTTCGAGAGATTGAGCTTGCAATCAAGAGCAAGAAGACGAAAGACATACTGGTGGCGGAAGGTCGGAGGGCACGGACCAATATAAGCGATGGTACCCCTGCTATTTCTCCCTAGTTCGCCACCGCTCGGGATAGAATCTTCGGCTATTTTCTGATCGGCAGGGAGGATGTTGAATACAGTCCAATGATCAAAAGTCGTGCCATTGCCCGCAGGCTCTTTTGCTGCGTCAGGATCATCAAAAATAAGGACGAGGCTGGCTACACCCTCAGGGACGTTAGATATAGTCAAAGGAGGGCTGACGTTTCGGCCGTTACACGTATAATCAATCGGGAAGTCACCACCATCTTCAAATACCGAACTCGTAAGCTGAATACCCATTTTCGCGCCTCGCTACTACACGTTTATAATGGCACAAATACTTGCCGATATCGAGCAAACCGGTCTTTAACTCTGTTGCACAGTATGGCTGAGTATACCAGTCTGGAACCTTATCACTTTACGTTCGGCTCCTGTCGGTCAGGTTCAGTTAAGCTTCCTTGGCGTAGTCAACCATTCCAGTAATATCCAAGCCTACAGCAGGCTCATCTCCAACGGTCCAGGCATCATGTCCTGGTGGAATTACAGCGATATCTCCTGGGCCATACTCATTCTCTGTTCCGTCATCCATTCTAACGTGCAACCTTCCAGACAAATGATAGATAGTGTGTAAGACCTGACAGCTTTCAGTTTTCACAAGCGGTTTAACGCTTTCTGACCACTTCCAGCCAGGTTCAAATGTCGACAGCCCAAACGTTACTCCTTCAAGTGTTACCAATTCAACCTTCCCTTTTGGAAAATTGCGTATTTCATCAGGTTTGTTTATACTTTTTTTCTGCATTTTTACCATATCATCACCCTTTCCTTACAAATTAATCTAGTCATCTATAATGATAGCCCTATCCTATTAAATCTTCAATTACAACTCCTAACGCCTTGGCGAAATGTAGCTGCCCTTAGTGGACGCAATTCGCAACTATTCCTTGACAACAAATATAATGTCAGACAGGGCGTAGTATTGCTTACCGTCAATCCAATTAAAATCTATTTTTAAACTATCAGCGTTTTTGTTCTTAAACCCATCTAAATAATCATTAATCTTATCTCGGAGGAGCTCGACGTTGCGTTTCATTTTCCAACTTTCTTCAAGATTATTTTTGTTTATTAGAACCAAAAATAATCTATTAGCAGCATCAAACCTTCTCTCACCCTGCTCTTCATATAGCCACTTTATTAAATTTTGATGGTTGGCTAAAACCTTACTTACAATATCCCATCTATTTGTTTTAAACTCTCTCATGAAGTTTTTCGCTATATCTGTGTGGTTTTCAGAAATGCGCGTTAAAAGTTCATTAAAAATTATTTTATCTTTTTGAGTTCTGTCGTAAGCAATATCGTTTAACCTTGCGAAACGTTTTAGTGCTTGGAGCTCAGTAGGCAATCCCATTGCTCTCCTTGTGTCAGTCATGAATCCATCAGGGAAGTAAGTAACTTTGAGATCGAAAGGCACATTACCAATAAAAAAATCAACTTTTTTGATTAGTCCAACCGTTGGGGTGACCGCTTCGTGGTCTTTAAAAATGTCTTCTATGAGAATTGATGTCCAGTGGTTGTACCACGATGATTGAACATATCCACGCATACTATCGTGAATTTCGTTCTCAATTTTTTGATTGAGTAAATCGAAGTTTCTGATCTTCTTAACGTAGTTATCAACTATTGTTCTCTCTAGGTTGTTTTGATATAGACCGCCCCAGTCCAAAACAGGCATTTTATACAATTCAGAAACAAGACGTGCCTCGCTAGCTTTGCGTTCTAGTCTTTCAGATTTATATTTTTGGTTTATAAATTCGTCTATTTTTTCTATGGGCGGTTGAGCGTTGTAGACATACTCAAATAAAGCACTGCCTGACGTAGTCGAACTATCGATGCCAATCAGCCCACAAAATTCTACCAGCAATTCTTTTCTCGAGATAGAACGCAACTTAAGCCAGTAAATGCTTACTGGATCTCTGAGTAGAACGTCAAACTTATTGTCCTGATAAAGCTGCTTAAATTTTTGAAAATCAGTCATAACAGAAAAATAGATACTCTTTAGTGCCTTGTCTTGAACCTTTACCCCCGTAATGGTTTTGATATTCATGATGAACAACCTTGACCTTCTTATGGTTTTTGATTAAATCTATCATGATATCTTCTGTGGGATAGCTCTTGCTGTTATAGGAAATTAGCCAGTATGGAATGTGAGTACTTGCCGCAAATAGTTTTTTGAATGACGATACGACTTCTTTCTGTTTGACAAACCCGCTTTGCTTCTTAGGAAAGTATTGCTTTGTGCCGTTCACGAACTCTTTGTCGTTCCAGTATTCTACAAATGTTTCCAAAAAATGATAAAAAGCCTGATAGTCGGGATGACGGCCATAATATGGTGGATCGAAATAGACCAAATCCACACCCCTAAGTTTACTGATTAATCCAGTTGTGTTTTCGCAGTAAACTTTGTTTTTCTGGGAGTTACTAAATACAGCCTTGTTATAGTCTGGCACTAATTCAAGGAATAGATCTTTAATTGGTCGTGCAATAGTGGGGTTGCGCTTAATTCGAGCAGGGTCGCGGCTATATCGAAGGGCACTGAGGTGCGCAAAGTGACCTAATAATACTTTACGCGTTAGAGAGCGATTCATGATGGTGAGAGCAAGTGATTTTTTATATTGATTATTTAGTAATTCAACGTTGGCACGAAAATTGTCCAAAAATTGTGCTTGGTCACGTTCAAAAAAAACATTAGTAAAAGTTCTTTCTATGAGGTTATCGGCTTTATTATTTTTTGACAAAAGGAGCTTAATATCTCGTTCGGTTAGTGTCACTTTATTATTTTCAATAAGAGCTTTACCGATGTGGTAATTGAATTTTAGGAAGTCGTTAGCAATTACTTTCTTACCTTTGTTCTTAAAATAATGGCCGACAACCGAAGTACCACTAAATGCATCAAAAAATACATTTATGTCTTTTGGAGAATTGTCGTATAACCACCTAACTAAGCGTTCTTTGCTACCCAGGTACTGCGTCTTCGGCATTTTGTGGTAGTGGCGATCCATCAATTCCAGGTTAAAGGTCGACGTCATAGTAAGTGTTTTATGCAATGATGAATTATCTACGATTAGGTCAGTACCATCGATATTGAAAATTTTTGGTGTTACGATACCCTCCGCTTCCATGTAAGTATTGTACACCACCTCTATCGTGGGGGCAGGCAGGATCAAAGCAAGTATCATCCTTCGTGGGTCAAGGATTAGGTTTAGAAGGTAATAATATCGGAGTACATATTTTGAATGCTAGTAACGGGATCGAAATATCGAATTTGTTCCCCAGTTAGTTGTTGTAAGCACGTCACTTCGGTCACCCATTTTTTTAAATCCACGTCTGTAATCTGAAGAATGATATTATTATGCTTAGTTTTTTGGGTTAGCTGATGAGTGGTGATATTTAGCTTTGCTTTTCTGCTTACAATAAATGCGACATGTCCCATATTATCGTCTAGATAATTCGATACCTGGGGAGGAGGCCCGTCTGTTCCGTCTGACAAGAGCATGTCGGTCAAGAACCCCTAACAGGGATAAAACGAGACAAATGAGACACACTTTGCCTTAAAAAGGATTGTCTCATTTTTTATTGGCCTTGACTAGCACTCCGATGGCATACGTATCTTAAAACCGAACAAATCCCGCGCTTACACTGCTTGTGATATGATGGCCAATGAAATAGCCCGGATATCCTTGCGAGAGCGGGCTATTTTAATCCCTTCTTCGCATATTTGATCATGTATAGGGGCTTTTGCCTAAGTTTATGTCCTGCGGATTTTTTTGGATCTCTTCCATTAACGTCACTGAAGCTTCCTCAAGAAACTTAACTAATCGACCTGCCAATATGTGAAATGATACTACTGATCCACCGATTTCTTTCCAAGCATTCCACACTTTTTCTCTATCAGCTTGTGCATCGATAGTGTCGATGTTCTTGAAGATTGCTTCCAGCATAGCTCTTGGCTTCTTTTGCCAATGGTCTTTTGGCAGCCGTTTATAGGCTTCCGGTGCTAAGTGTATTATTGGTTTTATCATCTCAACTTGTTTCTCATCAGGTATCCAGCCCGGCGGGGTTGGAATAAAGAAATTGAAGTCATCGCCGTACACTTTCATTGTTGAACCGCGCTGCCATGGTCTACGAATGTGCTCGATAAAGTTATTTCTATAAAACCTTAGCTGATAATAAAGCCAAATCGCGTCCTTAAAATGTCGATCAATAAATGGTTGCAGTTCTGTATTCGGTGGTAACTGCTCACTACCCCCCGATATCTGTTACTGCGCAGTACAAGAGTTAATCAACGTAAAACGTAACAGATTAGCAACTATTAGTGGTACTCCACCCGACAGATTTTCACCTCTGTTTTTGAGGTAGTGAGCAGTTACATTCGGTGTCCTTGCTTGAAGCTGAGTTATAAGGTATTGAAAGTCGTATTTTTCTGGATTATCCAATCCAAGAGAATATGCAAGCGTATACGCCCACTGATCAAGCGTAAGATTTCCGAAAATATACAGTGATTCATTATCTAGTTTCATCAATGTTGTAAGCTTATGATCTTCGCTTGAAATTTTTTGCAAGTATTTCGGATAGGGCTTGCCGGGTCTAATCCCCGTTTTGGGCTTACGCCTCTCAAAACGTTCGTTCAGCACGGTAATTCTATACCGGGCTCTTCCCATTCTTTCGAGTATGTTAGCCACATTTTGAAGACGCTCAAGGAAATGGCCATGGTGGTGGAAGATTGAATATGGCCCAGCAGGAGGTTTGAGAGTTTCCATAATAAACTTTGAGAATTCCTTCTCCTTGTCTGCAACAGATTTTATCCGACTAAGCACATTTTCAGCGTTGGGGTATATTCCATTCATCTACAAGATTATATCCTTTCCGTCTTTTCCCTTGATCCGCCAGGCATTATTTGGATCATCTTTGACCGCAGACTTGTTTTTAAGCTTCTGTTCCTGCATAACTAGCTTCTTCAGGTCTTCTTCGCGCTCATAGGCATGAAGCCTTCCCGATAGATAACCAAGCCTGTAGGCAATACCGTCACTCGTTAAGCGCCAATTTGTGCCTTTTAGGGCTTCAATGACTAGTTTCTTGAGAACTTTACGGCTGTCGTAGTCATCTCTACCGGACTTGCTGTCTAGACAATTAAACCCGATGAAAACATCACGGCCCATATCCGGCTTATCAAGGCTAAATTCAATGTAACCAGCTTTTTCAAGCTTTGGTTTGTTCCCTTAGCTTCTTGGTTTCTACTGAATGCTGGGTTATCTCTAGATTACAGCTCTTGTGCTCATTACACCAGGCCTTACACTTTTTGGCGGTTTCATCATCCCTATAATGCAACCCGCACTCTGGGCATTGATAGACTTTTTTATCGGTCATAGATTTATCCCATCCTTTCAATTTTACTTTCAATAATATTTAGGCCAATGAAACTAACACCGGCGATCACAAAAAAGGCCGCGTTAGATAGCGCAAAGCCAAGACCCATAAACAATAGGCTGTAGCTGTCGTAGATCGGGTTTTTCAGGAATTTGTAAACTCCAGTACTAATTGGTTTGACTCTGCTTTTTTGAAAAAAGTTGGCATTAACCAGTGCACCAGATCCAATTTGCCTGATAGAAACCACAAACAGGCTTGTAGCTATAACTATTAATAAATATCCTACAGATGGATATTCGGGCATATCTATCCCATAGGCCTGATTGAGCCCGCTGATTAGTAGAACAAACGTTAGCCAAAATGGCGTGATCACTAGACCATGCACAAGTAAGCCATTCTCGAAGCCATCATAAATGCGCCAACGCCTATGTAGATATACGCTAGCGCTATTAACGGTTATTGCCAAAACAAGACTTAGTGCCGTTAAGGTTAAATAAATCAAGTTTAACCCAACCTAAGTTTTATAACTCTTTTGATTAACCAGCCGATGATGCCGTCTGTCATTTTATCCATCGTCACATTGGCCGATAATTGCTTAAGCCCCAGACTAAACGTTGGATATGCCTGCATAACACTTGCGGCGTCTTTTAGGGGCACTCTGAGGTCACGCATCAGTACAATTTGGCGAGGACCTCAGACGCGTTGGCACCAACTACAGTCGCGCTTAAAATACTACCCCTTGTGTTAGTAAGTATTTCAATATAGCCTGATTCCTTCTCGGTCACGGCCTTATCAATATCACTAAAGTTTATCCTAGCCGTTTGATAGTTCTGTTTTAGAGAATCCAGCTTGCCTTTAGTTGCGCCAAAATGAGCGATTTCTGGTGTGGTAAATGTCGCCCAAGGTATGCTGGATTGATCAAATGTTTTTGGAATACCGAGTAAGGAGTTCTGAACTGCTACCACGGCTTGCCCAGCAGCATGGGTAAACTGCACCCCGCCATTACAATCGCCTACCGCATATATCGTCTTGAGTGATGTGCGCATTCGCTTATCTACTTCAATGCCCTGATCATTTGTTGTGACGCCAATTTCTCTGAGACCGGTAGGCATATTTGGTCGACGTCCGGTGGCAATTAGTAACTCCTCAGAAACAATCGTTCTTTGTTTTGTGCTAATCTCTACGCCTTGTTTTGTTGATTTTATCGCCGATATTTCGGCGTTCAAGATGATCTGTATGCCCATCTCTTTAAGCTGGTTGAGCAGGATCTCAGAAACTTCAGGTTCATCTTTTGGCAATAGTCTCGATCCTGACTGTAAAATAGTGACTTTGCTACCGAGCATGGCGAAAGCCTGCCCAAGCTCACAGCCAATTGGACCGCCACCAATAACCGTTAGTGTTTTTGGCAACTTTTTAAGCGAGAAGATAGTTTCGTTCGTTAAGTAACTCACTGTCTCTAGCCCGCGTATACTCGGGATTGCTGGCGAAGATCCGGTCGCAATAATAATCCGCCTACCGTGGAATATATCCTCACCAACCCGCACGGTTGAATCATCAATAAATGCCGCCTTACCGTGGAATACGTCAACACCCCTTTTCTCAAAATATTCGTCGTTATCATGATGGTGTTCAATAAAATGCATGGAATCCTGAATGTGCTCCATGACCGCGTTAAAATCGAGTTTCGGCTCCGTCAGTACGCCAATTTGTTGGCTATGTCCACTTTGCCAAAACGCTCGGGCACTGTGGATCAGGGCTTTGCTTGGTACACAGCCGTTCCAAAGACATTCACCGCCTAGTCTAGGAGTTGCTTCTATAAGCGCGACTTTGGCGCCAAGCTTAGCGCCAAATTCTGCCGCGACTAAGCCTCCAGAGCCAGCGCCAATAACTATAAGCTGGTAGGATTTATCGTGTTTGCTGTTTTTCATATGCAGCATGAGCTCCAATTCTCATTAAACGAATAAATCCAATTAGTCGTAAACTTCGCAGTATTTCGGCTCCGGCAAAAGGCAAAGGTATAGTGGCTAATAGGTACCACCAGCTATTTCGTAAATACACATGCTTGTGATTAGACAAAACCAATCTAAGTATAAACTCGCCGAGCAAAATAAGACCTATCGACAAGTTTATCCTATCAATCCAAACAAGCTGTTCGGCAGATGGAACAATAAAGAAGTCTACAACAAGCATGGTTAAGCTGACAATTACCAGACCAAATATAAAATATTCCACAAAGACATGACCAAGAGGGATATGATAAAGATAGTTTTTTGGGTTTATTCGTCGTTTTTTCAATTTTTGTGCTTTCATTTTTTGCCTAATATTTTTGACACCTTGGCAGTGTATATTTGAATTACCTGACCCTCGTATGCTCTAAGGAATATTTTATTGTCGTCAGGTGCCCTGGCGTCAGCATGCGTGCTACATATGAGCGTGCCGTCCTCGGCCTCGAATGTTTGTGGCTGGTTGGAAAAGTTAAGCGCGATTTGTAATATCTCGTCCGAGCATATGCGTTTGTAGGTGAAAATGGCTTCATTGCCGCAGTTTTGCGATTCATATCGGCCAGTTAATAATCCTGGCGAGCGTTGGCGGTAGTGGATCAGCGTGCGGTACATGTTGAGGAATGAATTCGGGTCGTCTTTTTCTGCCTCAACGTTGCAAGTGGCATGGTTGCTACTAATGGACAGCCATGGCACGCCAGTGGTAAAACCGGCTTTCTTGGAAGCGTCCCACTTCATAGGTGTGCGCTCAGGATCACGTCCAAGACCGAACCCAGGGACACGTCTGCCCCATGGGTCAAGTTGTTGGTTCTCGGGTATAGATTCATCCTGCATGCCAATTTCCTCTCCATAGTAGATGACCGGCATGCCGCGCAAGGTCAGTTGCATCATACCAAGTAGCTTAGCTCGGTTGCTCCCTAGTCGTGAGACAAGCCGTGAACGATCGTGATTACCCAGCACGTAGTTTGGCCAATCATTAGGGTCAAGCGCTCCTTCAAAACGGTCGATGAAGTCACGGTATGATGGCGCACTCCACTCACGCCCGATTAGGTTGAAGTTAAAAGGTGAATGAATCTGGTGATCGGGGCAGGCATGATAGAGCTTTATCATTTCGGGGATGTCGACGTAAGCTTCGCTTACCAGATAAGCATCGCTATTTTCTCCCAGTATTTCACAAAAGTTCGCGAGCGTGCCGGAAAGCTCGTCCTGTCCGCTGCTGTGTGTATGCAAGAGTGCGTCGTAAGGATCATCTTGGCCGGGCCTGTAGGCCGGGTTCGGGGGGTCGTCACGTAATTCGGCATCTTTAATAAGGTTATAAATTGCATCGGTGCGAAAACCGCTGACACCACGTTTGAGCCAAAAGCGCAGTACATTCAGCATGTGTTTCTTTACTTCTAGGTTGCGCCAGTTGAGGTCGGCCTGCTCAGGTAAAAAGCTGTGCAGATAATACTCGCCTGTGGCTTCGTCCAACTGCCAGGCAGAACCGCCAAAGACACTAAGCCAGTTGTTGGGCGGGGAGCCGTCGGGTTTTGGTGGTTTCCATATGTACCAGTCGCGTTTATAATTGTTGTAATCCTGGCGTGATTCCTTAAACCAATCGTGTTGAGTAGAAGTGTGGTTTGGTACAAAATCAAGCAATACTTTAATCCCGCGTTTATGTGCTTCCGTCACTAGGCGATCAAAGGTTGCCATATCGCCGAACACCGGATCGATCAACTCGTAGTCCACAATATCATATCCAAAATCTACCATAGGCGAGCGGAAGATGGGAGAGAGCCATATTGCTTTGACGCCTAGAGATTCATTGCTACTGTCGTTCAGATAATCCAGGCGGTCAATTATGCCCTGCAGATCGCCGATGCCGTCACCGTTAGAATCTTGAAAGCTGCGCGGGTAAATGTGGTAGAGCACTGTTTCCCGAATCCAGAGTTGTTTGGCTGCTGTGTCGTTTATCATACCTCAAGCCTCCAGTACATTCGGCTTATACGCCGGTGTTCTAGCATCACTTATTATCCACAATTGGCGAGATTGTACTGCCAAATATTTTCGATGCCTCGGCGGTGTAGCTTTCAATATTATCTTTGAAGAAGCGTGGATAGCTTTTTTGGATATTCGCTATAACGTAGTAACCAACTGTCATCATTGCGCCATACCCGGCGTTTTCTGGGAGTGGTATATACAGGCGATTTTCTGGTTTGCCCCAATTATTGTTTGACCAACCAAAACTAATAAACAATTCATCCGACGGCGCAACCGTAGTCGCATGGCGTACATACTCGCTAGTCTCGACATCGCGGGCAATGTTACGGCCAAACAGCTCAATGAACTTCACTTGTAGCATCCTTATGATTTCCGAGAACTGCGGGGGGACAATCAAATAGTACTTATCGAATTGGCTAAAATCAGGAAGCGTTAGCGTGTCGATTGTATCATGTAAAAATTGCTTGATTTCAGATGGGTCTTCAGCGGTTTTTCCAAGAATCATACCCATGTATGTTGATGTATTGTAGGTATATGGTTCGCGATTTTTGGGGAAAACAAATTCGTCGTATTCATGCTGATGGTCAAGTTCTTTATTGGCCGGAGAATCGGGCGTATTGGTTATGAGGGTTACGTGCTTGCCCAGCTCCTTGGCTTTAGCGGCAATAATTGGAGCATGTTTACCGCCGGATGCCGACACAAGCACCACGCCATCTATGTTTGG
>PFEG01000014.1:2277-13989 GCA_002793885.1 Candidatus Saccharibacteria bacterium CG10_big_fil_rev_8_21_14_0_10_47_8 | reverse complement strand
CTTGTGCAACACCCCGATAAACCGCTAGACTTAACGCAGGTTGCGTTTGGTTCTAGAATTTAGGCATCTTTAAAATGCTTATGCTTGGTAGAGCACGTAGTTTCGCAATGGACCTAATCTCTAGGTGTAAGCACGATACGTTGTCCCTCTACTCGTCCCGCTCGGCCGACGAGTTCCATTGGAGTTGCGCTCCCATTGGGAGACTCAGCGCTCAAACCTACGACAACGTTTTCACTTCCACCCGTGCACACATGCCCATAAAGCGCATAGCTCGATTCATCAATAAGTGGGCCTAAATCTTTCCCACCTGACTTTCCTGTGGCCTCAAGTAATTCAAGTCTTGATTCACAGTCCTGTCCAGCGAAGTAAACACAGCTTTCTCCTAAACATTGAGCTGGTCTAAGCACTGGCACCCTTTCGCCTTTGTCTTGGGTGTTCAATGCTTCTCGAATTCTATTTCTAATTCCCATGAATTAGAGTATCTCTAATTTGCATAACATGCGCAAGCATGAGCAAAAATAAACCGGGAAGGACATTTCGCTTCGCTCAGGTGCAGTCGCTGTGCTCGAAACTAAGAGGTAGCTTCTGCGCGCAGTTCCTTGGCGCCCGAACCTAAGGTTCGGGTCCTCCATCATGAAAAAAGACCCATCAGAAGATGAGTCTTTTTTCATGGTAGCGGGGGGAGGACAGCGCACATCTGTAGCCGTGCTCGATACAAGTTCCTGCGCACGGCTTTGATGACCGAACCTCCGACCTTCATCAACTAAAGCTGCTGGGTCGAAGAACCGTGCCCTCTAGTGACCAAAAAAAGACCCATTTACCCAAGCAAAGTGAGGATACTTTGCTTAGAAGAGGAAGAATAACGGTGAGCTCATTTGCTTATCAAAAAGAGCCCGAGCTAATTTTGGTAAGCCAGAGCTCTTTAGTTTATTCTGACGTGGTAGCGGGGGGAGGACTCGAACCTCCGACCTTGTGGTTATGAGCCACACGAGCTGCCACTGCTCTACCCCGCGTCAATAATGAGACAAACCAAGGTTTTTCTCATCGAACCTTCCCGAGTAAATCGGGATTCGTTAACACGAACCGGTTCTGCTCTTTTCCCTAGCACCGGGAAGTTGATGTTCTAACAATATTCTAATCTGTTAATGCCTAATTGTCAAACAGTTTGCGGCCCAGCAAAAAATCCCGCCAATCTTCCAGGTTCTTTACATATCCCGGCCGTTCGTCCTTTGTTTGCTGGTTAGCAGCAGTTGCAATTGCAGGGCTCAAAGACTTATCCACATATTTCATGGCCACATTATTAGGAATTAGCAGCACTTTTTCACCAGGCGCTGCCAACCCCAGGCTCTGCCGGGCAGATAGCTCCAGATACTGGTTTGTACTGAGATATTTGTTGTTTAGATAAATATTATTACTTGTTAGCTGCAGCACCGTATTCTGCTGTTTAAGCGTAGAGATTTGTTTTTGTAGCTCGTAATTATTTTGAACGGTTTTAGCAGCGCTCCAACTAATAGCCAGCACAACTACGGCAAAAATGTATAGACCGATACTACGAATATCGACTAGTTGTTTAGTCCGCTTGTGATTCCAAAAACGTTTAAGAAAGCCAAACATAGGGCTTATTATAGCGTATTCATCTGTTATACTTGACTTGAATCACGGGGGTGTAGCTCAGTGGTTAGAGCAGTCGGCTCATAACCGATTGGTCGTTGGTTCAATTCCAACCACCCCCACCATTAAACTTCGCTATCGCTTCGCTTAATCGATGCAGAAGCATTTGAGAGATACTTAAAGTCCAGTTCCGGAAAAGCCTTCTTGCGTAAAAGGCTCATTTCGTCGAATTTTAAAGAAGCGGTAAGGAAGTTTAATAACGGTAGGGCGGCACAGTAAGCGAAGCTTTAGCGAAGTTTACCACCCCCACCAAGCATAAGCACTATGGATTAGTGTTTATTTTTTATGCATAATACTGCTTATAAACAAGGGTAAAAAAACTTACATGAAGCCCACCCGTCAAGATATTGTTGATAGAATTATAACTACAAGCCTATTGGGTATTGTAGCTATATGGCTAACTTTTGAGTCGTTAATAACAATTATTGGAATTAATAGCTGCTATGGGAGACGCCCGGGTGATCTCGATGCCGGCATCGTAGGACTTGAGATTTTATTGCCAGTTTTCTTTCTGCTTGTTATGGACATAAAATGGCTACTCCACAGAAAAAACCTAGAATCTAAATGGCTTCGTGCATGGTACATGAAAGTTTGGGTCCAAATTATATTGCTGCTTTTAATTACTTTAGTTTGGTATTTTACAGTAGATGTTATATACGAGCATCTTTTCGATAGATTGTGGCGATGCGGTTAGCAACTACGGTCCCAGCCAAGTTTGTGGGGGTATCCGCTAAAGATTTTTTACCCCTTAAACTCGTTGGTAGATATCAATCATGTAATCCTTTAACGGGTTCCGTTGCGACCAAGTGTCTCCCACCACACAATAATTGCATGGACTCAACATAACCCACTCTATCCAGCCATAACCTTTGATGATTTATTTTAAAAACTTTACTGACCTTGATCGGACATTTTATGTAAGCCTTCTAATAAAGGCTGCTGACTCAATACTAGAAATTATTGGCGGGATATTAGTATTGTTTACCACACCAGTTCAGATAAACAATATAGCCTCTACACTAACCCAGCACGAATTATCACAGGACCCGCATGATTTTCTTGCGAACCATATATTAAAAGCCACCCACGATTTTACAAATGGCGGCAGATACTTTGCTGCTTTTTATCTCCTTTCACATGGCATAGTTAAGATAGTTATTATCGCAGCCCTTTTTAAGCAAAGGCTGTGGGCATATCCTTCGATGATAGTCGTACTCGGGCTATTTGTTGCTTATCAGCTTTACAGAATTAATGATAGATTTTCCATTGGCCTTGTTTTGCTAACCCTTTTTGACATTTTCGTCATCTGGTTAACTTGGAAAGAATACAAGCGGCACAAAATAAAATTAGCCAATAAAACGTAGCCGCCAACCACTACTAAAGCATTTAACTTTTAGCAAATTTTGGCTACTATAGCTAATTATGCCCGGAGAGCGATTTGATGGATTTAATAATACGGCTCATTGGAGGAAGCTAGCTGCCGTAGCTTAAGTTTTAAACTCAACTGAGCGTGAGCGAGATGTCCGGCCCCGCCCGGGCTTATACGCACGAGTGATCGTAGTCATAAGAACCAGAAACATATTGAGTTAGAATAACCTTGCCGCCAACGGTAAGGGGCGGTAATGAACAGTTGCGTTTTGCTGAGGATTGAGTCCTAGCTCCTGCCAACCAGCTATCCAGGCCGCTCAAGTTACTGCTCAAGCCTACAGTGCCAGCTATTTGCCCCCATTGGTAAGCCGTAGAATACAAACCAACTTGTGCGCCAACCGTAGTTTTTAGATAAGCAACCATACCCTCTAGATCTGCTACGTTGCTGGCGATTCCGTCCGTTCCGGTTTTCCAGGTATTATCTGTCTCTACATCCAGCCACCAATGATAGTTGGCGGCGTTTGTTGGCATGCCTGCCGTTTGCGCCGCTGGTATAAGGCGAATGTGCACATCTTCTACTGCCCGGTTCCACCCGTACTGCCAAGCACAGGGCAGCGAATCCGCTCCATCACAGTTTCCATAGGGGTTAGGCGCGACATTCCCGCTTGGGTCAACATTACTAGTAGGCCACGAAGGCGTACCTAGACCGCCCGGGTTGGCTGTGTTTACGTACAGTTGAACCTTAGGCTGGCTGGTTATGCCTGTAGATTTATTAGCCCACAGCAACTGAGCGCTAAGACAGTTATTAGTTGTATTGGCCAAACCGCCGTTTACGCCAACAATTCCAAAGGCTTGCCCGCTGGGCAATTTTTTTCCGCACTGCGGCCAAGAAATATCATTGCCCAGCGTACTTGGTGTGCCTGCCGGAGTTTTAGCGGCCAAAGCACTAGTACCTGATAGGGCAACTAAAAACATTGTTGCCAATACAAAGAATAAGGATTTATATAAAGCCTTTCGCACTATTTAAGTATACCAGAGGTAATTTTTCAGTTTTAACTATCCACACATAATTGTTGTAATTTTTTATTAGGTCAAAATTATGGTGATATAATAGAAAGACTAACTAGGGGGGCACTTATGATCTTTCACGATATTAATAGGGGCGTGAAACGACTCAAAACAAAAACGAACTTAATAACTTCGGCTCTAGCTGTGGGGACAACAAGTTTAGGCTTGGCGGTAGCCATACCAATCGTGGCTCACGCAGATAGCAATAATATAGATTTTGAAAACCCGCCATACATTGTAGGAAGTATAAGCGGTCAAGATGGGTGGAGTAATGCGGTAAACCCAACTTATGACCAAGGTGTTGTGAGTACTTCAGTCCCAGGATTTGGCTCACAAGCATTTAGAATATCGGATGCAGTAACTAGCGGCTCGTTTGGTGACTGGGTATTCGCAAAGCCATTGATTAATTCCGTTGGCGAAACAGCTTCAACCGCCAGCACCTTTTCAGCAGGTACCAAACAGGGGCATTTTGAGATGCAGTTTGATATCGCTTCAACCGTTCCGGACGGACAACAGCCAGGTCTACATATTTCTGTTTCTCCGGACAGAGGCGATGGCTCCAGGATGAGCTACCTCCGCTTTGAGGACGGCGCAAGCGGAATTAATGTGTTCTTTGACGATGTACAAGGAACCACCAACCCTGCCAATTTCGTGGAGACACAAATTGCAACAGGACTAAACAGAGCTATTCCACACACAGTAAAGCTCACTATGGACACTCTTGATGGTTCATCAAATGACGTGGTAAAAGTCTGGATTGACGGAGTTCTAGTGCACACTGGGACAAGCTGGGAAAATTACTACCGCTTTGATACAGAAGCAGCGGCCGAGCAAAGCCCTCGCATAGTTAAAACCGTGATTATCCAGGCAAGAGGGACAGCAACTCCTGGGAATAATACTTTTGGTTTCTTGTTTGACAACCTTAGTCTAAAATCGGGCCCAATAGTCAATGTACCAACCGATAAAAACCAATGCAAGAATAACGGTTGGAAGAACTTTACCAATAACAATGGCAAACCATTTAAGAACCAGGGCGACTGTGTGTCCTTTGTGAACAGCTCACATAAGAACATAAACAACGTAAATATAAATAACAATAACCACCAAACTGCTACTACTGGCAACGCACACGTTAATGGCAATACGACCGGTGGCAATGCCACCAGCGGAGACGCCTTAAACAGAAACAGCACTACCAACAACGTAAATATAAATAACTTGTAAGTCTTTAAGAGAAACAAACAGTAGTCAGCGCCTTTACAAAGGGCGCTGACTTTAATAGTGTTGTAGTTTTTGTTTGCTTGCCTTGTGCTGAATTGTAAGAGGTAAAAGCTGCTATTTTAACTGTTTGAAAATGATCAATAGACTGCAAATTCTACTTTAGGGTCAATTTTGTGGTGATACAATATAAATACAATTAAGGAGAGGTGTTCTTATGAGATACGATATTCTCACGGGCGTAAAACGCCAACGAATCAAATATAAAAAGTTAATCATTGGCGCAATAGCAAGTATCGGAATGGTCGGTGGTATGGCAGTGCCCGTATTTGCAGCTAATCCAAGTGCAGACACAGATTGTAGTACGACTGTAACTGATCCTTACGGTCTTCTTGGAACAGGAACACGTGCTGATTTGTATGGTTGTAAGTCTATCGGTAATTCCGGTGAGGAGCAGGGAGTATATACGTTAAATGGTCCCGCCACACTGTTTGGTTATCCTGCGGATTACGGTACATGCAAAATACTCGTAAAATGGTCTGGTGACTATGGAGAAACACCTTATCTTGATTTTGGTACAGTCTTTAATAACACCAAATGTTCCAACGGCTATGTCGAGATATGGGGAGACAACTTTGGTCTCGACGATGCATACGGAGCAACTCCATACGTTTACTCCATCGGTGGACAGGGTTCACAGATACATCCTTAACACTAAAACAGGAATCTAATCGTTCTCTAAAATCCAAAACAAAAAGTGCTAAAATAAAACCAAACAAACAATTAGGTGCGCGGGCTTAAAACCCCGCGTACTTTAGGATAAAACGCAACTTAAAAAAGGCGGCGTTAAACCATACTACAATTTAGCATCAATACTCATCCCTTTTTGGGTATTTGCATAGCTATTTACCGCGATAAAAACAACATTGTGCGTCTAGTAACACAAACACTATGATTTCTCGCAAAAGTTCACCGTTAACGCCTATGCTTGCACACTAAAGGTTATAGGTGTAAACATACTGCTACAAGGAGCACACGATGAAATTGGAGCTACCCCCTAAGGCATCCGAACTACCAGGCTTATGCGCGATCGCCATCGGCTTCGGTGCTATGGGTAGGGGAAGAGAGGCTCTGTCAGAAATACCCCTTACAAGACCAGACGGAAGCCCTTATGTACTGCAGCTACAGACGAATCCGAAAGGAGAAGGAACTGAATTCGCAGTACGATGCGGTGTGGAAGGAAATGACGGCCAACTTTGTGAGGGCCAGTGTGTTTTAAGTATAATCGGAACTGAAGACAAACTTTTTTATAAATTGCCAAGAAAAGACACACCACCAGGAATTTGCCAACCCCAGAAACCTGCCAAGGAAGATACCCCCGAATAGCTATTGCCCGACACACAAAATATGAGCATACTTCTTATTTCACCCGAATCACGAAACCATCCCCATCTGGTAGCCCAATAATATTCTGACATAATGCAGGAAGTACCCCCTAACACTTCGTGGGAACGAAGTGACCAAGAAGTGTTGTTCCTTGAGCTTTCCAAAGGTGGCTTCAATCTTTGGCCGCATGTGTAGCAGTAACATCTGCCAGTCCGCTGCGATTTTCTTCTTTTGTGTGTGATGCGGCGGCGCTATGACAATGGTTTTGTCTTTCTTCCAGAGTCGTTTCCGCATGATGCTACCACCATAGTGGCTGTCACCAACTAGCACACGGGTTTGGTCATTCACGAGCTGTTCCATGACTTGGTTGTCGTGCTCGTTGGCAGGCGTGAAGACCAATGCTGCCAACCTGTTGTTGTGGTCAATGGCAGTGTGTAACTTAAAGCCGTAATGCCAGCCCTGCCAGTTCTTACCGAACTGGGCTACGCCTTTGGCTACTTTGTGCCGGTCAGCCCGGATAGGTTTGCAGACTGGCAGCATAGTGGAGTCAGCAAAGCGCAGTGGCGCGTCGTGTGCAAGCAGTGACTGGAGTAACCAGACCAAAACTGGTAGTAAACGGTGACAATGCTCAACGAAATTTTGGTACTTTGGCATCTTCGGAAAGTAGTCGCCGTATTCTCGCTCAATCCAAGTGTAAATTGCGCTCAGGTTCTTATGATGCTCGGTCAGGCCATCCCAAATTAGGATAGTTAATAGCTCACTATCTCTGAGAACTGGCGGGCGGCCACCGAGTGGTCTTTGCTGTCTTGGGACTAGGTCATCTACCCATACGTAGATGTCTACGATATGATGTTTTTGTAATTCGCGCATTTGTTTTCTCCTGTTTGTTTTACCACTACAAGAGTAACAGAGGCGCGTTTTACTTAGTTAGGTTTCGTGATTTGGATTATTTCAAATTGATAAGTACGCACATTTATATTATAATATCCCTCATGCACTCTGGGCGGTGACGTTCAGTGCGCTTTTTTTAGTAGCACCTTGAAAATCCGGTAAAAATCTTCACAAAAAATAGCAACACCCTGACCCGGCAATCCTAACTGGGGAGGTAACCCCTTTGTCTTCGGACGATCTCACCACCGAACCGTCATGGACGGTCGTCGGTGAAGCGCAACTCGCACGAAACGAGGAGCGCACCGACACAAAGGTCCTATCAGGCACCATGCGGCCGCGGAAAGTGACGACGAGCCTTTTGTCGTTCTTCGTCATCTACGCCGCAGCGTTGGCAGTGTGCCTGGAGATTTCCTCCCCAGGCCACTCGCCATTCAACTACTACCTGACCGTGGTATGGACCTTGTACCTGCCGGTCGGGCTCATGGGGCTCGCTGGAGTACTCGTGAGCAGAGTTCGTCGAGGCCCTACCATCGACCTATCGAGCTTCGAAGGACAAACCGACAAGAAGGTCGTTATCGTTCTGCCAACGCTCGGCAAGCCGGGAAACCTGAATGCCCTGAAAAGGGTCATTGGGTCGATCCTAGAGCACGGACCTCGCAACCTCAGCGACTTCCGGGTCGATGTCGTCATCGACGAAGGGCCCGATCTGGAACCGCTCTACAGCTGGCTCGGCGAGACATCTCTCGTCCGGGTGGTGGTTGTCCCCTCCGGGTACCGAACGCCCCTGGGCGCCAAGTACAAAACCAGAGCCAACCAGTACGCCCTGGAGTTTCGCCGCAGCGAAGGCGAGAACACCAAGGACGTCATGGTATACCACCTTGACGACGATACCCATGTGGGGCGCGACACCATCGCCTCCATAGCCGAGTTCGCTGAGCTCTACAGCGAAGAATACTACCTCGCCCAGGGCATCCTGACCTTTCCTCACCAACTGTCACCCTCGTGGTTCAGCCGCATGGCAGACTCCATACGGCCGGCCGGTGACATCGCTCAGTTCACGCTTTTTACAGGTGTGCTGGGTACGCCGATGGTCGGTTTGCACGGTGAACATCTGCTGGTTCGTGGGGACATCGAAGAGGAGATTGGATGGGACTTCCCCGAAACGATCGTTGAGGACGCGTATTTCGCTCTCGAGTTTTGCAAACTCCACCGTGGGCGGGCACGGATGCTCAACTCCTACTCCTACGGTGCTTCCCCGGCAACGGTCATCGACCTTGTTCGGCAGCGGCGCCGTTGGTCCGAGGGATTGTTTCGCCTGGTCTTCGAGCGCTCCCTCCCATGGAAAACCAAGTTGCCCCTAGCCTACTCGGTCATCTGTTGGTCTCTGGCCCCCTTTCAGTTCGTGGGGTTGGTGTGGCTCACCTCACAGCTACTGGGAATTGGAAACACCTCGCCTATCGCCCAAGGCTTCGTTACGGGGTGGAGCATGGTGTTCACCGTCGTCTTGTGGCAGTACCTGGAGGGACTCAAGATCAACCTCAGTGTTTCGGGTGCATCACGGGCCCGTTACTACTGCCACGCCCCCCTCATGCTGCCGCTGCTCTACGTCTTTGGCATCGTTGAAGGTCTTGGTGGTGTGCTGGGGCTGATCCGCTTCTGCGGAGTCGGCCGGCATAAGGTCTTCGAGGTCATCAACAAGCCTCTCTAGAGGGAGGAGCAACAGTGCGAAAGCTAATGCGCTCCACCTTGGTGGGGCTATTCCTAGCCAGCGTGGTGGCTATGAGTGCGTGGTTTGTGCTCACGCCCCCGTTGGGGCAATCAGGCGCGCCCCACCAAACCGGTGCCGCACCAGGAACCATGTCAACAGCAACGTTCAAGGTCGTTGCTGAACGTCTGCAGACCGACAGGCGCGGGCTCGGCGTGAACGTCATCTGGTACGACGACACGCAAAACTCCGACGTGGTACTGGAGCAAAAGGCCCGGCGAGTATTCAACTACATCGTCGGCCTGAACGCCAACGCCATCGTGATCTCGTTCCCGATCTACCAAAGGAGTGGAACGAGCAACACAGTCAGTGTCGGCCCAGGTACACCCACCCCGCAACGACTTGATCTTGTGGTCCGTGCAGCCAAGCTGCATGGCCTGCGGGTCACCTTGCGTCCGCTCATGGACGAGCAGGCACTCGTGCCTCAGGGGTACTGGCGAGGAACGCTGGCTCCGACCAACAGGGCTGCATGGTTCCGAAGCTACTGGAACACCGTTGCGCCGTACGCGCAGCTCGCTCAGCGAGATGGTGTCGGGACCTTCGTGGTCGGAACGGAGTTCAGTACCCTCGAAGGAGACAGTCACTGGAGTTGGCTGGTCCGTCAGATACGGACGGTCTACTCCGGCCGGCTGGCCTACTCGGCCAACTGGGATCGGGTCCGATACTCCAAGAAGCGAATCGGGGTTCCGGTTGGCCTACTGGGGTTTGACGCCTACTTCCCGGTGAATGCCCCAGACTCCGCAGAGGTGTCCCAGCTGAAGGCGGGCTGGGATTACTGGCTCAACCGAGCACCAAGAAGTACGAACTACCGCAAAGTAGTCCTCTATGAAGTCGGCGCTCCAGCCACAGCGGGGTTCTACAACTCGCCGTGGGAAGCCAACCCCAACAAGCCCATCGCCACCCAACAGCAAGTGCGGTGGTTCGAGACGGCGTGTAGGGAGTTCAGGTCCCGGCACATGGCCGGAATATACTGGTGGAAGCTGGACTTCCATACCGACCCAGTCAATCCGGACCTAAGCGACCGCGGGTCGTTCATCGGCCGACCGGCTGAGAGGGTCATCCGCGCCTGTTTCGGCGGATAAACTCCGCATAGGAGGTAATGAAGGTCATCACCGGCTTCAAGGAGAAGCTGACCGTCTGGCGTATCGAACGCTAAACGGTTGGCACGCAATAAGGTAATCTGGACCTTCGACCAGATGAAGACCCGCGAGAACGGGCCGGCGGGTGAGCAGCTTATAAGCTCCCCGCTGAAGGTAGGTATGTATTGTCGAGTCCTTTATGGATTCCAGCATACTTGCCGAAAGAGTTTCCATGAATGTGTTTTCATGCTGATGAGTCCAAAAGGACGAAAAACTGCTACTAAAGTCTATAACTATGAAACCGCGGCCGAGACTTGCGTCTCGACCGCGTAAGGCACCCTTTTAGGGGTGCCGAGTGGTGCGCGCCTAGCGCCCAGCGCGGCCTCGATGGCCCGTTTGGGCAGAAAGCGCTTGGGCACAAAGATGCCCATGTCCCCGCACGGGGCGTACTGGGTTGGGTTGGGCCCAGGACCCAGCCTGGTCAGCATCACAACGAACGTGCCTTTGGGTGCCCGGGGGTTGTTTCCACCCGTAACTCGTCCATTGATCATCACTACGCTCCTCTTGGGCAAGAAGCACGGCGCGATTGGGGTGTTGTTCGGTGAGGTGTAGACCATCCCACCCCGGACAGTTATTGCCGGAGTGGACCTAAGAACTTTCACCGGAACCTGCGTAGCTGGAGGCGGAGGCTGAGAGCTAGTCGCCAGACCGCTCATGGGCACAAAGCCCACAGCTGTCAGACAAAAGGCAATCGCCGCACCCGCCATCCATCTTGAATACCTCATCCAACCTCCTAGGTTGGTCGTATCCTAATGGAGCACTACCAAAAAACGTCAGCTAAGCCGACGTTCGATACATATTATATCATAAGAATTTAATTGTTAGGCGGACCATCAGTCGAGCCAGTTGGATTTGAGTCAAAATATGCAGTCCACGCTTCCTCGTCGTAACCACCTTTCATCATTCTCTCAAGAGATCCTGGATCCATTAGCATAGGTTTTCTTGATGTCACACAAATTTCTTCCATCAGAGTATTAATAAACCCTTCGTTATCCTGCGCGGTGCTGGGCGGGTTCAGAGTATCAATCAGTTGAACAACATCTTGCACAACCTGCTCCACCAAGTATGCATTAGACTCGCCGGACTCATCACTAAATAAAAATGAGGGGTGCTCTTTGGTTATCGTTTCAACGACTTCGATGATTGATGCATTGTCGTCGGCATCTCTCATGACTATTATGCAGTCGCGCATCACTACCAAAGAAT
>PFEG01000014.1:0-2266 GCA_002793885.1 Candidatus Saccharibacteria bacterium CG10_big_fil_rev_8_21_14_0_10_47_8 | reverse complement strand
GCAGAATTAGGCCCAAATTCTTGCTCCACAAATGCGGCAATTTTGCTACCAGGATCCTGTACCTTTTTTTTGTCCCCTATGCCAACACGCCCTAGGAGTTTCGTGATAGCTATCGGCTTACCGCCCTCTTCGTTTACATCCCCGGCAATACCCGTAAGCAGTTCCATGGCGCCATATAGGGCCGCACCAAACCTGTCCCTCTCGCTTATAACTCCTTGATTCGTATCTAGATCGTCCATATAGCTTTTAATCATTCCGACTATTTCGGCCTGTTTTTCTGGCGATTCGGGCCACTCCGGCGGATCAGGGAATCTGCCGTAACCACTATCAGGCTCAGGTGTCACTCTATCTGAGCGACGCCTGATATGGACAACGTTTGGAAACCTGGGATCTGGACGACCGGGGGGCTCTTGATTACCTGTCATATCTATATGATCCCTTGCATTGGTGTTTTGCTCAATAGTTCAAGTAACTCGTCGGTGCTCTTGCAAGCCATCAGCTGGGCGCGCATTTCACTCGCTCCATCAAAGCCGTTTATATATATTTTGCAAAACTTATTAAGGGTTTCCATTTTACACTCGCCATTCTTCCAGGTTTTGGCAAACAGCTCCACGTGTTTGCGGTATAAATTGACTTTTTGCTGGGGAGTGTAACCTGCCCACGGGCTACTTTGGGCAAAAATAAATGGGTCATGAAATATCCCGCGGCCAATCATAATGCCGTCCAGCTTATGCTTTTTAGCCAGCTCCAAGCCTTGCTGGCGAGTATGGACGTCGCCGTTGCCAACGATTTTAGTAGAAGGGCAGAGGACATCGCGCATTTCGCGGACCTGGCCAACAAGATCCCAGTTAGCCGGAACCAAAGATTTTTGCTTAGCCGTCCGACCGTGAATACTTAACAAGTCAAGCTTTTTTGAAAGCAAAAATTCTATCCAACCAAGATCAATGTCGCTATACCCAACCCGGGTTTTAACACTAACAGGGAAGTGCTTTTTAGCCCCTGCCCTGGTAGCATCGATAATCTCCCCTGTTAATTCCCTGTTATTTATTAGCGCCGCGCAAGCCCCATTTTTGATGACCGTTTTAACCGGGCAGCCCATGTTTAGGTCCACCCCCGCAAACCTCATCTCTACCAGCTCCTTGGTAGTTTTATAAAAGTTTTCTGGCTTTAAGCCCCACAGTTGAGCAATTATGGGCTGCTCTTTAGGACTAAAACGTAATTTGTGCAGCAGCCGTTTGCGGCCCGGGCTTTGTAGCCCGTCTACGTTTACAAATTCTGTTATAAATAAGTCCGGCTTGGCACAATCTGCAACGATTTGGCGAAAAACGGTGTCCGTTACATCGTCCATCGGCGCCAAAACAAAAAACGGTGCTTTATTCAATAGGTTGTTCTTCAGCGGGTGAGTGTGTAGCGGTGTCATTAGTATCAACCAAGCCCAGCTCTACAGCTCTAGTATAATTTTCAGGAATGCCAATAAATTCATCCCAGCTGGTTCCACTAGCGCGGTGCTCATTAAAAAACTCTTGCCTATGTCTATTGAGCTCAGGATCTTGTGGTATCAATCTTGCAGCTGCTTTACTGAGTTCAATTTTTCCCGCTTCCCTAATAGATTCATCAGTTTGGTCGGCCGCCAAAAGTCCAAGGTGACCCAGGCCGCTTCGGGTTGAATGCTTTATCTTTTTGAGCTTAAAATCCGCACTTAAGGTAGATTCTGCTGATTGAGGTTGAACTAGCTCAATAGGCTGACCATACACCCGCTCTTTGGCTTGCCCGTAAGTAAAGCCTTGGTCAACCAGACGATCGACTTCTGCATCCTGAACATCATCAAAATCTTGGTATTCTGACATATAAATATTCTAACACAATTATGCTTAAAATACAATCTTTGGGATTGCTAGCTTAGCTCACGCTTAGCGATCTCAACCGCTGAACGCCGTCCTTCGGTAATAGTTCTTCCTAAACCCCGTAGTGCAAGATCCTGCAAAGGATCAGCAAGCCCAACTTCGACCATTTGGCGCTCAAGCACACCAACCGGATCAAACCACTCATCGCCAGCCGCCATAAATCTTCTCACTGCCTCATCGATTATTGGCATCCTTTTTGCGGTGGGAGTAAACTCATCCATGTCCGCAGCGAAGCGAAACATTTCTAATGTTTCGCTAACCGGCGCTCCGTTGTGATTTTTCCCATTACCATTTGAGCCCGATTCTGGTCCAGCCAAATCACACACCTTTCTTGTTAATTTTTATAATAAAAAGCTACGAAC